>JALZAJ010000081.1 GCA_030948465.1 Bacteroidota bacterium | reverse complement strand
TATGCCATGTTCTATCAGATAACGGGCAAACATCCGTAGCATACGATCTCTTATTGCAACAAACTTTTCCTTCGTGGCTGTACCCGGTAAAGATGGGCGCTACCACAATTTGGGAAAGATGGGATGGAGAAAAAACAGACAGCACGTTCCAGGATGCAGGCATGAATTCGTTCAATCATTATGCGTACGGCGCTATTGGTGACTGGATGTATCGCGTGGTCGCAGGCATAGAAATTGGTTCGCCCGGTTATAAAAAAATTCTAATTCAACCTCAGCCCGACAAACGATTTACGTATGCTAAAGCGAGTTACGAAAGTGGTTATGGAACTATTTCATCAGGATGGAAAATTAAAGATGGAAATTTTATGCTGGATGTTATAATCCCGGCAAATACTACCGCAACAATTACATTGCCGTTTGCGCAAATTGATAAAATAAAAGAAAGCGGAAAAGATGTAAAAAATGTTTTTGCAAACGCAAAGCAATCAGGCAAAAATGTTGAAATAGAAACCGGCTCTGGAACATACAGCTTCATATATCCGGTTGATTTTTAAATTTAACAGCAATCTACTTTCAATTGAAACTAATACCATGCTTTTTTGGTCTTATAAAAAGAGATATACTATTAAATTTCTATACCTTATATCCTTATTTCAACCGGGTTAAAAAGAATATTTTTTTTGTACCCTAATGGTCTCAATAAACGAAATTGTATTCACTTATAATTGAATTTAATATATGAATCAGTAATCTGAAATTTGCATAACTTGAAGTAGAAATTTTGATTAGATCAACCTCCATTTCAACCCGCATGAAATGTCTTTCTGTTCTTACTGATCCCCTTTATATTCCAAAAAAAAAGTTTACCCTGTATGACAGGCTTTGGCTAAGAATAATCAATGATAAAAGAGACCTTCCCTTCATATACTTACTTACACGGATACACGCTGTTGTGATCGTTACCGGCATTTTGCTGTACATGCCATTTTGGAAAAACTGGATCTGGTGGGCGGCCGCTATTCCTTATTTCTATATTTCTCAATTCTATTATAAAGGAAGATTTGGTTTGATGTTTCATTGCATTTGCCATCGTAAATTATTTAAAAAGAAATATCATTGGATACACACTTATATCACATGGCTCGTCTGCCCTTTTTTTGGGCACAGCCCTGAAGGGTATTTCAGTCATCACATGGGAATGCATCATGTTGAGAACAACATGCCTAATGATACCAGTTCTACCATGGGTTATCAAAGGGACAGTCTTAAAAGTTTTTTATTGTATTTTTTTAATTTTATAACGCTTGGCGTCAGGAATACCTTTTTATACCTGTACAATCGAAAAAGGAAAAAGTTGTACATCCGTTTTACAATGGGAGAATTTTTATTTTACGTTTTTGGCATTTCAATGTGTTTTGTAAATTTAAAAGCCACTCTTCTTATTTTCATCATCCCGTTATTCTTTTGCAGGCTGGTTAGTATGCTGGGAAACTGGACGCAGCACGCCTTTGTTGATGCGAATGATCCCGATAATGCCTACACCAATTCTGTTAATTGTATTAATACTTCCTATAATAAAATGTGCTGGAATGATGGTTATCATGTGATTCATCATCTGCGCCCCGGCATGCATTACACTGAGATGCCTTTGGAGTTTTTGAAACTAAAAGAAAAGTTTGCAATAAACAGATCTATTGTTTTCGATAACCTCAATTACCTGCATATCTTTACCTATTTGCTTAGCGGCCGGTACGATAAATTAGCCGGAAACATGGTTAACATCAATGGTGCTTTTATTAATGACGAGGACGCTATCAGCACGTTAAAACAGCGTACAAAAAGAATAATTATCTAATGGTTGCCAGCCTGGCCGAAGCCTCTTATCAAAATAAATTTTTCGGATAGCTGCAAAAGGAATTTTTTGTTCCAATTGAAATTTTATTTTTGAGCATTATTAACGAATGCCTTGTATTGAAAAGTTTAGCAATCTTTTTTAATTGTCAATTTTTATAGTTAGCGCGTTCACTTCGGGTCAAAATGAAACGTGTTCTGTATTATTCATGGTTAATAAATACATTTAATGAAAACTGATGGAATTTCTAATTATTTTTTTATCTATTGCCGGCCTCGTTCTTCTGATAACCTGGGGCAAAGTGAATCCTTTCCTGGCTTTTTTAATCATTTCCATTGCTGCAGGCCTTTTATTAGGAATCCCTTTTAATAAGATCATTGCGTCGGTGCAAAAAGGAATAGGAGATAC
>JALZAJ010000074.1 GCA_030948465.1 Bacteroidota bacterium | reverse complement strand
AAAGATTTATAAGGAAACTAAACGTTTTTCTTGTGGTTTCAGAGGTAAGCAAGGCCGGTGATTTTTATCACTGGCCGTTTTTTTGTTGAAATATTTTTGAGAAAATTTCTGGCTTCCTTTATTCCAGGGCGCGGTTCATAAATTTAATCAGGGGCATTAATGCTTTAAAAGCAGCGGCAACTTCCTTTGCAAGAGAAGGGAGAATTAATTGTTCGTCAGGAATATATTTGGTTGCTACGAAATTTTTCAACTTTAAAAAGTCTCCGGCGGCATTGTTTTTAGCATAGCCTTTCGGAATATTGACCAGCATTTGGCTCTTGTCCATTTCCAGGCCGGAATAGTGTTTGGTAAATGAGTGGCTGTTAAGTATTTTTTTAAACTCAGGGAAGCAATAGTCTATTTCCTGCCTGATTTTTTTCAGTTCTATGGCTGAAGGCATCCATAAGCCGCCGCCCGCAAAACTTTTACCTCCGGGCTCGAGGTGAAAATAGTAACCGGCAAAAACTGATTTTTTCCCCTCCCGGTTAAAAGAAGCTCCCATATTGGCTTTGTAAGGAGTTTTATCTTTTGAAAACCGGATGTCCCTGTTGATTCGAAACGTACAGTTTTTTGCTTCCAGCGCTTTGATGTCTTCATCAAAGGAAGAGGTAAGGGAAATCATTTCCTTTACAAAATTTTCGAAATCATTTTTTGCGGAAATATATTTCTCCTTGTTTTGATCAAACCAGGATTTATTGTTATTCTTTTTAAGAGTTTTTAAAAAGCCAATTGATGATGATTGAAGCATTCAATACTGTTGCGAAGGATTTTACAATTTTGAGAGGGCTCATGATGAGATGCTATACATTTCCCCAGTTCTCACCACTCTTTATTCTATATATCGTCATTTCACTTACCTCATATTTTTCAGCTATCTGCTTGTAGGTAAGTTTACGTTTTGGGCTTTCAATGATCGCTTTAATTGCCTTAACTTTTTTTGCATCGAGCTTTAGTCCCTTTGTTCTCAAAGCCTGAACTTTTTTGTAGGCGATTTTATGAGGACTGCTCTGCTGGTGAGCGCTAACATCTTTTTGTGTTGACCACTTAAGATTCTTGTAATTGTTATCTACTTTATTGTGGTTAAGATGAATTACAAATTTTTCTTTCGGCGAAGTCTTTTTATTAAAAAGCTTTGCAACTTCCCGGTGAAAATAAATAGTTCCGTTAGAATTATTTATGTGCAGGTTTAAGGTTTTATACCCTGACGTTAATGACCCTTCCAATAGTTTTCCATCGGCAAGCACATCGTCGCTATAACTGGCAACTCTGCCGTGAGATGAAACTGCATATTTTTTACGCAAAAGTTTCCATCCTTTAAACTGGAGTTGCTTCCAGACTTCACTATTAATTTTTTTTATCATTGTTGACGGGTTTAAAATAAAGTTACAAAACTATGTCTGTATCATATTTAAAAAATCCTGCTCATTGATTATTTTGATTGATTTTATCTTTTTTGCTTTTTCAAGTTTGCTGCCTGCGTTATCTCCGGCAACTAAAAAATTGAGGTTAGCGCTAACCGAAGAAAGAACTTTGCCACCGTGATCTTCCACTAACTTTTCTGCATCATTTCTTTTTAAAACAGGCATGGTTCCTGTAAATAGAAATGTTTGCCCGCTTAGTGATCCGGCAACAGTTATTTTTTTATCCCCCTTTGTATTTATACCCATCTCAGCAAGGCTTTTGAGCATATCAACGTTATCTTCATTTTGAAAAAATTCATAAATGCTTTCACTCACTTTATGCCCTATATCCTTCAGTTGCTGTAACTCTTCTATTGAAAAATTTTTGAGATCAAAGATGCTGTCAACAGATTTCCCTAAAATTTTAGCCGTTGTTTCTCCTACATATCTTATACCAAGGCCGAATATAAGCCTGCCAAGATTTTGTTTTTTTGAGTTTTCAATCGCGGCTTTCAGGTTGTCAATAGATTTTTCTCCAAAGCCTTCCAGCTTTCTTATCTCATCAAAATTAATGGTATAGATACCGGGAATATTTTTTAGCAGTCCCAGTCCATAAAATTTTCTAACATTCGCCTCGCCGAAACTTCGTATATCCATCGCATCTTTACTTACGAAGTGAATAATGCGCTCAACTACCTGCGCTTCACAATTAATATTTACACATCGCCAAATGGCTTCTCCTTCGGGTTTAATTAAGGGATCATTACATACGGGGCAGTTCTCCGGGAAAATGATTCGTCTCTCTTTTCCGGTTCTTAATTCAACCAGCGGTTTTACAATATAGGGGATCACATCGCCTGCACGTTCCACTATAACTGTGTCGCCTATGCGCAGATCTTTTTCTTCAATTACATCGGCGTTAAAAAGGGAAATAGAAGTAACGGTAACACCACCGATGTGTACCGGTTCAATTTTAGCAACAGGCGTTACCGAGCCGGTTCTTCCTACCTGGAATTCAACTTTTATTAACTGAGACGTTGCCTGCCTCGCCTTAAATTTATAGGCGATGGCCCACCTGGGATGGTGGGTGGTACTGCCCGTATGTTGCTGAAGTTCGATCTCATTCACTTTAATTACTATACCGTCAATTTCGTAAGGCAGCTTGTCTCTTTTTGTTTCAAATTCCCCGCAGTAGGCAACTACTTTTTCTATGTTTGAAAAAACACCTTTTTCTTTCACGGGCGTTTTGAAACCCAGGTCAGACAGCATCTGCAATGTTCCTGTATGCGTTTCCAGTAAGGAATGATCTTTAGTGGATTGGCTTTCATTTTGTTTCACAAAACTTACATGATATAAAATTGCTTCGAGCTTTCTTTTTCTCACTGCCGCCGGGTCTTTCATCCTGAGAGAACCTGCGGCGGCATTGCGCGGATTAGCCAATGGAGCTATTCCCTCATCCGCAAGCATTTCATTGTATTTTTTGAAATTTTCTTTGGTCATCAACACCTCTCCCCGTATTTCAATTTTATCAATTCCGTATTGAGAAAATCCCGCAGATAATGGAATGGAACCTATCTGCCTGATGTTAGTTGTTATATCGTCACCTTCCACACCATCTCCCCTTGTTGATCCTCTTGATAAGAAGTCATTCTCATAAATTAATGAAATGCTGGCACCATCAAATTTCGGCTCGGCGCTATATTCCACATTTTCAAGTTCAACAAAGCCTTTTACTCTTTTATCCCAATCAATAAGATCCTGTGGGTTGTAACTATTCTCCAGGCTTAGCATGGGAACGAGGTGCGGCACGGTAACAAATTCTTTATTCAGGCTATTGCCCACTCTTTGCGTAGGTGAATCAGGAGTGATCAGGGTTGG
>JALZAJ010000072.1 GCA_030948465.1 Bacteroidota bacterium | reverse complement strand
ATGGGTACATGATTAAATGCACTTAGCGTCATAGATTCAATCCCTGATTTTTCTTTCCAGTTTTTCCACCAGCTTATCACGGTCGCCTTTCCACTAAGGGATGTGCGGGTATGTTCATCGCCGTCAGAAAAACTATAAACAACATCGTCTGCAAGCATCTGCCCCCAGGCGTCAAATTCAAATTTGGCCAGATGCAAAAGTGCCTGTTCCGATAAGGCGGCATATTCAACCGGGGCGATCTTAAAAAGCGGATTGGTTACAACACTGTCTGATGCAGTGGCGTTTTCAGCCTTTATGGTATGTATATTTTCCTTTGATGTCGCCCCGTTATTACATCCGGTTATAAAAAAAATAATCATGATTGTAATGGCCGACATCTTTAAAGAATTATTTTTTATCATCGTTATTTTTTTTTGAAGCTATGCGATACCATAAAATTTTAGTTTGCTTTGAGAAAACCATTTCGCAATTAAATAAGCCCTTTGGTTCTTTCGCGCCATAACCTTCTATATAAACCTAATTAAAAGAAATATTGGAAATGAAAAAGTGAGGACGAACCGTATTTAAAATTGTCCGAAGGAGAAAATTATTTACCGGTCGTTGAAAAAAAATAAATTGGTTTTGAAATTGTCACAGCGCACAATGTTTCAGCATAATATTACAATAGTAAATACTGAACCCTTTCCCTCCTTCGTTTCTACTTTCAATTCTCCACCTATAGATTTTATGATATCATAGCTCAATGATAGTCCTAGCCCCGTTCCCTGCCCCGTAGGCTTTGTCGTAAAAAATGGCTGAAATATTTTGTCAAGTACTTTTTGAGGAATACCGTTCCCGTTATCTTTTACTTTTATTTCAACCCGGTCCTGCAGTTTTTTTGTAGCCAGGGTAATTGTTGGTTCATAATCTTTACTCTCTTTTCCGGGAACTTCAGGAACCGTTTGGAGTTGCAGGTTTTTTTTCTTTTCGTTTACGGCATAAAATGCATTGGTGAGTAAATTCAATATTACCCTGCCAATATCCTGAGGGAAAATATTAATTTTCCCATTGTCCAGCGAAAGGTCCGGGTCGTAATCGGTTTTAAGGGTCACATTAAAACCTTGCGGCCCGGCAGTTAGCGATTTATCTTTTGCTCTTAACCCATGATAGGTAAGCCGTAGATACTCATCGGCTAAGGCATTGATATTGGTAGCTTCCTTTTGCCCGCTGCCGCTACGGCTATGTTGCAACATTCCTTTTACAATGGCATCAGCCCGTCTGCCGTGATGATTTATTTTCTCTAAATTTTTCGTAACATCATTGGCAATTTCCTTTGCATTCTGTGTATTGCCGTTGCTCAGTTCTGTCTTCATTTCCTCCAATAACTCCTTACTTATTTCTGAGAAGTTATTGACGAAATTTAAAGGGTTTTGTATTTCATGTGCGATGCCTGCTATGAGTTCTCCAAGTGAGGCCATCTTTTCTGACAATATTAATTGCTTCTGGGTTTTTTTCAGGTTGGATAACAGCTCATTCAATTCACTGTTTTTTTCTTCGATCAGCCTTTTTTGCTGATTCATTTCTGTCAGGTTGCGGTTAATTTCGTCTTTGGTATTTTCGATTATCTTCTTCTGCTTCTCGATCTCTTCTATGCTGGCGTTTAAAATATTGGTAATGGCAGTTTTATCAGCCAGGGTGCGCTTATATTTAAATTCAAATGCGACGGTTTCTTTCTGAAGAATTTTTAAGCCTTTTAAAAGCGATTCCTTTTCCTGGTCGCTAATGTTTAAGGCGGCTATGATTTCTTTTAATTCTTCCAAAGACTATAATTTATTGAGTAAGTTATTTTTTTTCTTCCAATAAAACCATAGAGCAGGTTTCATTATGAAAATCACATACGCTATCTTTTGCCGTGCCGATTTCTCCATAAGTGAAAAACCCTATCAGGGGCTTATTCCAGATCGCTCTCAGTTTGCCTGCTTCATCTTCCATTATCGGGCCCAGCGCCAAATGCCTGGCTTTGCATGAAAAAATAATTATAGCATCAGGATTTGCGATGGTTTCTTTCAAAACACTTACCCGTTCTGCGGTTCTATCAATTAAATCAAAACCGGGAGGAACGGAAAACTGAACTTTACTTCCCTGCGGTATGCCTCCGGCAAATATGAGGGCGCGACTGTCAATATCTACCATCATTGGCGCTCTTAGTACAACATTCCCATTGTCTTTTTTCATCTGCAGGGGATATTGCGCAAAGTTCATCGCAATAATTTCGGAGCGGTTGTCTACACTTTCAGTGAACTGGAAAAATTTTACAAACACATCTACCGCAGGCTCATCATCTATAGTATAAACTATATTTCCTTTGGATTTGGTAATGGTTTTTTCAACACCGATATTATCCCAGCCGCTGGTGGCAATGCCTTTAATATTCACCTTTTTGTTATCAATTATTAATGCAATTAGCCCGGTTGACGATTCATACTGGTTGCTAAAAACAAACGACGCCTTCATGGTGAGATCATCACCGGCAAGCCCCCCATATAAAGGAATGTTATTATCAAAATCTTTCACTCCCTTTATTATCAGTTCGGCATCTATGGTAAGTCCGCTGGAAATAACGATGATGGATGGATCGTCAAATGCCTCTTTCGCAAAAATTGCCAGGTCGTTTGATATTTTCCAGGTATCGGCTGATTCTTCACAAAATATTTTATAATTATCTCTTTTCATATCCATCAGCATAACCACGGTTGAATGTTCCATTATTTCCGAATCAATAATTTCACCGGCAGTTGTGCTCCCAACCACATCAACCTCTTTTTCATTAAAAAAGCCGATAAGCGCTTTGCGATCCTGCATCGCCGAACAAAACACAATTGCCAGTGTGGGAGAAAAGTTTTCTTTTACGGCCTTAGAAAACTTCGATTTTATTTCTTCAACATTTTGTCCGTAAATATTTTTTACCTGCATAATTTTTATTTTTTAAAAAAATTTATAAAACGGTTATTGCTTCTTTTTTTTCCTCCGCCGCAATTGTTGTTACGTTTCTTACGATGATTGATATTAATTCGGGAATAAAGGAACCTTTTACAGTATTACTCAACCACGGATTCATGATGGTGGAAATAATAAAACCTATTGAGTCATCATAACCATCAGTAACGCCAAGGCGTAGCCGGAGATTATCCATAAGGGCATTGCCATAATTCCCTCTTGTAAACGAAGATGATGTTACCACTATTTCAGGTACATGCTCTCCCTTGCCCGGTGGCTCGCTAAAACTGAATGCCCGGTAGATAGCATCATTAAAGGCGTTTACTTTTTTCATATCCCCATTAGGCGTGCCATCATCTTTGTAATAATTATACATGTACGTGATGATCGTTTGATCGCCGCCCAATTCTTTAAATAATGAAAATGCTTCTGCATCATTTAATAATGTTTCGTTAGATACATTTACTATTCTATCTCTTATAAATTCATATTGCTTTTGAATATCTGCCGGGCTTTTACCCTGTTGTATGGCGGGAATTGGCACTAATGGCACAATAAAAAAAGGCAGTTTTTCAATGTTTAAACAAACTAATGCAGCGTAGAATCTTTTTGCATTGAAATAACATTCCCCGGCAATTTTCCCATAGCCATCCATGTTAGGGCGTATCATCGTATGACTGAAATACACGGCTGCTGCGGCCGCACCGGGTTTGGAGCCTTCCACCCCATACACGCCTACTGTAGGATCCACACCACCATGATAAACCACCGGCGCAGTAAATGACACTAAATTTCGCATAGCAGAATTGCGGTAACAAAGGCCTCCTGCAGGATAAGGGACATACCCGGATTTGTGAGGATCAATCGTAATGGAATCGGCCATTTGCAATACCTGGTATTGCTCTTTCACATAATCGCTCATGGGTAATGAAGCCATTTTTTTTTCATCAATGGGTGTAAAAAAAGCGGGATTATTTTCGTTGCTGCTATTCAACATAGTTTTGTAATAGCCGCCCCATGCTGCATCGGCATGTATGGCAAATTCTAATCCTTTCTTCCGGTATTCTTCTCTTACAGCAAGCACTTCCTTTAGCGGGTCAACCGCACTTTCTTCTGTAGTGCCAATAATAGCCACCACATTCATCAAGGGTATTTTGTGGTGGAGGCAATTGTCTAAATGTTTTCTTAATTCTTTTATTTCCATTCTCGCTTTTTCATCTACATGAATGCTGATCATGTTGTTCTTGCCAATACCCAGAATAGCCGCACCTTTTGGCCAGGAATAATGACGTGTAGCGGAACACAGTGATACCGGCGTTTGCTTAATAGATGAATACTTTGAAAGGATATCATGATAGCCAATATTTTGCACGGAGTAATTAGCAATCGCGTCGCTTACTTTTGCATAATTCTCCTGTGTCGTTTCATCATCATCCGTTTTATAATATTGCGTGCAAATGGCATTGTATATACCCAGCACCTCTTCAATAGGAAGATTTAAAACAGTCCAGTCATCTAAGGAAATTAAAGTGCTTTTAGTGCCGTCTAATAAGGATACCTGAAAATCTTTGGCTTTGTTTAAGAAAGATTTATTTGCGACCGCATCGAGTATTGCTGCTTTCACACTTACCGGATAAAATTTTAAATTTCTTGCCATCCATAAGCCTTCTAAGTTAGCAACAGAACCATCGCAGGTAATGTGCCCCCACCCAGTAACCTGGTTTTCTGATAATTTAAAACTTCCGGGCTTCGCACCAAT
>JALZAJ010000065.1 GCA_030948465.1 Bacteroidota bacterium | reverse complement strand
GTTTTACTTATCGCGTAGGCGGCGATATTTATGCACAGGGAGATAAAAATGCTTACGATATTAATTCCAATCAATTTACCGGTGGAGTAATTTATTTAATTGATTATTTCAACAGGCAATTCAATTCTGATTTTACAGTTAATATCAAAAAATCTTTATCAAAAGATTTATCGGCTAATTTATTATTGGGCCACAATTATTTTACGCTCACACAAAGCAACCGGTTCCTGCAGGGAAATAGTTTTCTCTCTCCTGATTTTTACGATATATCCAATGTGGCTTCATACCTGTCATCGGAGACAAAGATCAGAAAACGTACTATGGCATACTATGCTGATCTCGACCTTAGCTTTAAAAGAATGTTTTACTTAACCTTAACGGGCCGGCGTGAAGAAACTTCTACGTTAGCGGCAAAAAATAATACGTTCTTTTATCCTTCCGCAAATTTGGGATGGGTATTTACAGAATTGGAAAGTTTAAAAAACAGCAAAATTCTCAGTTATGGAAAATTAAGAGGATCATTTGCACAGGTTGGGAAAGACGCACCTGAATATTCGCTAACATCTCCTTTTACGCCTACGTTAATTAAAGATGGATTTACTACCGGCATAACTTTTCCATTTCCCGGAAACATTGGTGGCTATCAAATTAGTTCCGCGATTACTACCCTCGGCAATCCTGATCTAAAACCGGAAAATACTTTCTCTTATGAAGGCGGCTTCGACCTGGGGTTTCTTAATGACAGGCTAAGCTTGAACGCGACGGCTTATTACAGCAAATCAAAAGATGTAATTTTCCCAATTTCCCTGCCTTATACTACCGGTTATGCAGGTAAATTATTAAACGCTGCTACCATTACTAACAAAGGAATTGAGTTGACTTTAAACACCACTCCCGTTAAAACTTCATACGGGTTAAAATGGGATGTAAATTTTAACTGGTCAACAAATAAAAACCTGGTGGTTTCATTAGCTCCCGGATTTGACCGCTTCTTTGTGGCAGGGTTTGGCGGGGGCGAGGCTGAGATTGATGCTGTTGCCGGCCAACCTTACGGAGTTATTTATGGCAGCACAACCCCACACGTGGTGTTGACTGATTTAAAGAGCCCGCTGTTAATTACCGATAAAAAAACAGATCCCGGGTATGGCCAGCCGGTGGCCCGTGGGCAAGGGCCTCTCATGGTAGTAGGAAATACAAATCCCAAATGGATCGGTTCTGTAATTAGCAATTTAGAGTTCAAAGGATTTTCATTTGGATTTCAAATAGATGTTCGACATGGCGGCGATGTTTATAATGGAACCAGGGGAGCATTAACTAATAAAGGGACCGCAGCGCAAACGGCTAACAGGGGACAGCCGGTAACCTTCCAGGGATTGCTTGGTCACCTTGATAAAAACGGTGATGTAGTTCATTTCGATAAGGATGGAGTTACTGAGTTATCCGGTCCTGGAGCGGCTAATACTATAGCAACTACTTATAATCAATATTACTGGCAAAACATCTGGAACAGCTTTGCAGCCGGACAGGAAATGGATGTGGAAGATGGCTCCTATACAAGAATACGCCAGGTAAGCCTGAGTTATGAATTGCCCCGGTCTGTTTTAAATAAATCCCCTTTTTCAGCCCTGGCGATAACGCTGTTTGCCAATAATGCAAAGTTGTGGACCAAGTATGACGGCGTTGATCCTGAAACAAGTTTGGCTGGTCCTGCCAATGCCCAGGGTTTAGATTATTTCAATAATCCTGCAACTAAAAGTTATGGGATACGCTTAAGCGTTGGTTTTTAAAAAACACTAAAATAAAATGTATGAAATCAAATAAAATATTTCTTTTACTATCCATTAGCGCAGTGATTTTATTTGCGGAATCCTGTAAAAAAAGTTTTTTTACAGATGTAAATATTAATCCCAATGTACCGAAAGAAGTAGCTCCGAATTTAATTTTACCTACGGCTGAAGCCGCGTTAGGCTATACGCAGGGAGGAGATATATCAAGATTTACTTCGCTCATAACGCAGCAGGTATTTGGGGCAAATAGCCAATCACAGGCATATTATGCCTACGGGCTAAACCCGGGAACATTTGATAACCTGTGGCCTGATCTCTATACTTCTACCATTATCAATTTAGATACATTAAAGAATGAAGCCGATCAGCGGGGTGATAATGTGTATAGCGGCATTTCAAGAATTCTTATGGCATATACGCTGCAGGTTGCGGTGGATCTATGGGGCAAGATTCCGTACTCACAGGCCGTGAAAGGCAATGCTAATCTGCATCCTGCTTATGATGACGACAAAGCATTATACGATACCATTGCAAGTTTGGTCAACGTGGGCATTAGCAAGTTGAATGATCCCAAACAGGGTATATTAACGCCTGCTGCCGATGATGGCGTTTACGCAGGTGATCCTAATAAATGGATAAAATTTGGCCACGCCATAAAAGCGCGGTTATATATTCATCAAAGCAAGGGAGATCCTGCCATAGCTCAAAAGGCATTGGATGAAGTTGCCTTATCTTTCACAAATAATTCCCAAAATGCTCAATATACGTTTGGCGTAGCAGAAACTGCCGCAAACCCCTGGTACCAGTTTATCAGAGACAGGCCGGGTGATGAAACATTTGACAACAGCACTTTGTTGCTGCGGCTGCAAAGCATGAATGATCCGCGGTATGATGCTTTTGTAGATGCAAGCGGAAGCCTGAACACCTTTTATGGTTCAGTAAATTCTCCGGTGGAGTTCATCACGTACGATGAGTTGTTATTTATGAAAGCAGAAGCTACTTTGCGCATCAGCGGTGATTATGCTGCGGCGCAGGGATTTTATAGAATGGCTATTACCGCAAATATGCAGAAGTTGGGAATTATCCAGCCTGCAATCGACACCTATCTCATCGCATACGGAACATTACCCACTACCAGCGTGACTGCTGCGATTGCACAAGTAGCTGACCAGGAATTTATAGCCTTGTATTTAAATCCGGAAGCATGGGTATTATGGCGCCGTACCGGAAGCCCAATGCTAACGCCTACTGGCCCGGGCGCAATACCACGCCGCCTGCTATATCCGCAGAGTGAATATTCATATAATGGTGCAAATACGCCTGCATCAACGTTATATACGCCATTAATTTTTTGGGACAAATAAGGCTTACGTGATTTAGTAATTTCAAAGTATTGGAGCCGCGTGAAAAATTTTTCAGGCGGCTTTTTTTATGTTTGAAGCCGGATGGCATTTATCAGAGGTACTCAAAATAAATTCTCAGCGATAAAATTCTATTGTTGAAGAACAAGATATAGAATTCGAAAAAACAAAGTGACTCTATTGACGAAAACTGCAGCTTACGGGTTAGTGAATATTCCAAATGTGTCTCGTCCTAAAATAGGTTGACCAAAAATTAAACAATTATTGGTCAACATGAGCACACAGAAAACACAGTCCTGCCGAAAAAGAAATGGCAGGCAAGTCAGCTTCGACTTCAAACTTTCCGTCATTGACGAAATCAGCAACGGTCTCATTTCTGCAAACTATGCTTCTAAGAATACAATATTTCAAGAAACACGATTGCCTACTGGATGAAAAAATTATCTTGCTTTGAACAAACAAAAAAAGGTATGAGCAAAAATGATGAAATAAAAAAACTAAAAGAGCGCATAGAAGAACTGGAGTTCATTAAAGAATTTCAGCAGGATATGATTGTGGAGTTTGAAAAGGTTACCGGGGAGGAACTTTCAAAAAAGTTTTTACCCGAACACTTGGCACAAGAGATACAGCGAAAAAAGAAAAAACTTACAAAGTAAAGTGGCTGTATGAAGTGTTCGGGATTACAAAACAAGCTTATTATAAAAGAATTAAAACCGGTAAACAAAAAGCAATGCAGGCCGAAAAAATTAAAAAGTTAGTAGAGCCCATACGTAAAAAGATGCCACGGTATGGAACAAAAAAGTTACATCTTGATATTAAAGATGACCTTAAAAATTTAAGCATTAAAATGGGCAGAGATGCGTTTTTCACCTTTGCCAGGCATCACCGTTTGTTAGTGCCCAGAACCAAGCGGTGCTTTATCACTACCGATTCAAAACACTTTTTTTACAAGTCGCCCAATCTTGTTAAAACCCTAATTCCTACTGGTTCCGAGCAGGTTTTTGTAAACGATATTACGTATGTAAAATTGCAGGATGGTTATGTATATGCGGCGCTGGTTACTGACCTGTATTCAAAAAAAGTGATGGATGATAACATGAAAACAGCCCTGGTGAAAGATGCTCTTGCGATGGCTTTGAAAAATTGTGAACACAATCGTGAAACCATTATTCATCACAGCGACAAAGGTATCCAGTATTGCTGTCCTGATTACAGTGAATTTGCTGAAAGTAATGGAATGATTTTAAGTACCACAGAAAAGTATGACCCTTATGAAAATGCTGTTGCTGAACGCATCAACGGCATATTGAAATATGAGTTCGGATTAATTAAAACAATTCCCTCACTCGACATTGCCAACAAAATGCTTAAAGAAGCAGTAGCGATTTATAACAATGAAAGAAGGCATTGTTCTCTTCAAATGCAAACGCCTAACTTTGCTCACACACATCAGCAACATCAATACAAGGAATACAAAAAAAAGAATAACAACCAAACCAAAGAACAACAACACCGCTGTAATGTCTAAAGATTTTTTTCCTGCGTGGCTGGTGATTGGAAACCTCAGCGAACAAGCAGGATTTTTAGAAGAAAGAAAGCGGGAGCTTAAAAAACTTCCGCTCTTTCCAAAACCCAATTCTTTCTTTTAAAAATGGAAAAAGAGTTTCCATATTTTTAACCAAAAAAGGTCAACCTATTTCAGGACAAGACATAAATCATAACTATGGAAGCAATTATCATACATCCACAAAATAAGCAACTGGCAAATCTTTTTTGAACAGTTGCTAAGACACTTAACGTACCTTTTGAAAAAACAAAAGATGCTAAAAGTCCTTACAATGCTGAATTTGTTGCAAAAATGAAAGAGAGCCGGAAACAAGCAAGGGAAGGGAAAACGGTTAAGATTAACCTTGACGAGATATGGAAATAGAGTTTACCCTAAAAGCAAAAGAAGACGTTGATTTTTGGAAGAAAACAGGAAATAAAATTAATCCGTGAGCTTCTTGAAAATATCCAGGAAACTCCTTTTAAGGGTATTGGTAAACCGGAGCAGCTTAGATATGAATGGAAAGGTTATTGGTCGAGGCGGATCAACCAGGAGCATAGATTGGTTTACGAAGTGCTGTATAATAAAATAATTATTCATTCTTTGAGAGGCCATTACGATTAATGGTTATATCATAAATTGAAAGCGAAAAATCCTGCAAAGACTTTCTCGAAATAATCCTAAAGGACTTTCTTATTTTTTCTGCTCTTTGTTCCAAAATAAATTACCCGGCAGTTGCCCCATTGTTGTGGTAGGACATGGCTTCCAAAAGAAAACACAAAAGACCCAGCCGAAGAAAAATTGAGAAAGCAGAGAAAATCAAAAAAGAATTAACGAAGCGATAACGGAACTTCGATTTAAAGAAAAATATTGAAAGCAAATTCTATAAATCATTTGGAGCTTTTGCTTCAGAAAAATCTACAGAAGAAATCATTCCCGACATCAAGCAGAAAATTCAGGAAGACAGAAATTAAATTTTAATGCCTTAGCTGCCTGACACAAATATTTGGGTTTTCATTTTCAACAGCCTGAGCAAAAAAATTTGTTTTATATAAAAAAATAAGTAATCTTTCCAATTCGATAAGAAAAAAAGAAAAAACGGTGAGAGAATCTTTAAAAACGAAACTATACCACGACTAATGCAAATTAGCGCTATGTCTAAATTTGCATAACCGCGACCTTTAATGGTTTTAACTTTTTACTTCACAATATCAACAATGAAAAATAATTAACCTGCTAATTATCGTAACGCCTTGTTGATTTTTGATATCCTATTTATCGAATCTTTCGATTTGAAAATGACATCGTGTTTGTTTGATAATGCAAGACAGCACCTGTAAAATAGTTATAACCATTATGTCGTCTTTTATCGTATTAGCTACTATTGTATCGCTTATCGTTGCTTTATATAGCAGTACGGTAAAGCCATCTATTCTTTTCCTGATAGCTGTTTCTGTGTTTCTGATTTCCGGGATTCTCACGCCGGAAGACATATTGAAAGGATTGGCCAACAAACAGGTGATTGTCATTTTTCTACTCCTCATTCTTGCTGCCGGATTTAAAAAAGAGTTTGGCCATGGCTTTTTCAATTATCTCTTTAAACCAGATCTTTTGCCCAAACAATTTTTATTGCGTCTTATGCTTTTTGTTTCTTCCTGCTCGGCTTTTATAAACAACACTCCTATAGTCGCATTCATGACGCCCTATGTAAAAGAATGGGTGGACCGTAAAGGATTTTCTGCATCGAAATTTATGATACCACTGGCTTTCGCAACTGTCCTGGGCGGAATGATAACAGTTGTTGGCACTTCGACTAATCTCCTGCTAAATGGCCTTATTGCCGAATCTGGCTTAAAGCTTTTAGGCTATAAAGATTTCCTCTTTTTGGGATTAATTGTAACCGTATTGGGATTAATATATCTATATACCATCGGCTACTTTTTATTACCAGATAAAAAAAGCCCCATCCAGGAAATGAAAGAACATCTCAACGAATATGTCGTTGAAACGATGGTGGAACCTTCATCAATTTTGATTGGGGAACATATTAAAACACGTCTGCGTAACCTGAAAGATATTTATCTTTTCGAAGTAGTGCGTAAAGGCCAATCGATTTTTCCTGTATCGCCGGAAGAAGTAGTTGAGGAAGGTGACTTGCTTTATTTTTCCGGGCGAACCGGCGCCATTGGCCAATTAGTAAAGGAAATAAAAGGACTAACGCTGCCCGACACAACTACGCTTAACCGTTACCGTCACCATCACTGCATCGAAGCGATCATACCGGCTAATTCCCATTTGATTGGCAAAAAAGTGAGGGAATCCAATTTCCGGCAGCAATACAATGCTTCTATTATAGCGCTCCATCGCGAGGGTAAAAGAATGGCCGGGCCTGTAGGCGAAACCATCCTGGACGCCGGAGATCTGGTGTTGCTATTAGGCGGCGATAATATGCACAATTATCAATCTGATCTATTCCTGATCAGGCACCACGATATAAAAATGGTTAAAACGAAAAAGACCTTCCTGAACAAGCTGGCACCTTTCGTGGCTTTGATTCTATTGATCCTGGGGATAACAAGGACTATGGATCTGTTCATCGCCACTTCACTCGCAATTCTTGTATTTGTTGTTATTAAAACGCTTCGGTTTAAGGATTTGAAAAATGCTTTTGATTTTGACCTGGCTGTATTATTAGTAGCTTCACTGGCTATTGGCCTGGCTATTTTTAAGTCGGGAGCGGGGCAATGGGTAGCAACAGAAGTATTGAGAATAAGTGGCACGAATCCGGTTGCCGCCATCTCTTTGCTGTTTGCAGTAACCCTATTAATAACTGCTGTTATCTCTAACCCTGCGACGGTTGCGATTGTGTTTCCTGTTGCAGTGTCATTATCCGGCCAACTGCATATTAGCAACACACCGGTATTTGTGGCTATTGCTTTTGCTGCATCCTGTACTTTTATGACGCCATTTGGCTATCAATGTAATTTAATGGTATACGGGCCAGGCAATTATTCATTTAAAGATTTTTTTAAAATAGGATTTCCGCTAACGCTTATATATGCCGCAGCATGCATTATTTTTATTTCATGGTATTATAATTTATAACTATGGCCAACATGATCTTTCCTTTTGACTCCAACATTACCTGCATTCAACGCACACAGGCGATGATGCAGACGCCGCGGCTTATATGGCTCACCGGTCTGTCTGGTTCGGGCAAAACAACATTAGCCCTTCGTCTTGAACATTATTTTTTCAGTAAGGGTTTTAAGGTTTTTATTCTTGATGGAGACAATGTGCGTAATGGCCTTTGTAAAGACTTAGGTTTTTCAGAAGCTGACCGTAAAGAGAATCTGCGCAGGGTTGCGGAAGTTGCCACACTGATGTTGGATGCCGGACTTATTGTTATCAGTGCCTTCATCTCACCCAATGGAGAAGACAGGCAAGCCATTAAAAATATTGTGGGAGAGCAACGGTTTATTGAAGTATATGTAAACTGTGCGGTGGAAGTTTGCGAGAAGCGGGACGTGAAGGGTTTGTATGCGAAAGCGCGGAAGGGCATTATTCCGAATTTTACTGGTGTGAGTGCACCTTATGAATCTCCATTATCTCCCGATGTAGAAGTGCGAACAGCCGGTGAAAGCATAGAAGAATCAGTATTGAAAATTATCAAATTAGTGGAGCCGGCTATTAGTTTAAAGTTAAACGTAATTTAATTAAATAACATGAAACATGATTGACATTACCCATCTGCTGGATTTAGCCAAAAGAGCAGCGTTGCTTGCAGGCGAAGCGATTTTAAAAGTGTATGGTTCCGAAGATTTTGGGGTTGAAATGAAGAATGATAAATCGCCACTAACGCTTGCAGATAAAGCAGCCCACACCATTATTGTTTCGCATTTGGAGTCCACTGGTTTGCCCATACTTTCGGAAGAAGGCAGTTCGGTTAAATATGATGATCGAAAAAACTGGGATTATTTCTGGCTGATAGATCCATTGGATGGGACGAAAGAGTTTATTAAAAGAAGCGGAGAGTTTACGGTGAACATCGCTTTGATGCGTTCCAGTACACCTGTGGCTGGCGTAATCTATGCACCCTACATTAATATTCTGTATTACGGCTCTAAAGAAACAGGCGTTTATAAAATTGAAAATCAAAAAGAGGTACCATTAACCCAGATGGAGAACAAGCGGACAATGGAACACCTTTTACAAAAAGAACAGGTGACTGTGGTTGCCTCTAAATCTCACATGAATGAAGAAACCAGCACGTTTATAAAACAATTTCACAATGCAAATTTTTCCTCAATGGGCAGCTCACTTAAGTTGATGTTATTGGCAGAAGGAGCGGCAGATATATACCCAAGAATAGCGCCCACCATGGAATGGGATACTGCGGCCGGGGATGCTATCTTACGATCTTTAAATATGGGTGTTTACCAAACAGATTTAAAAAATAAACTTTTATACAATAAAGAAAATTTATTGAACCCGTCGTTTATCGCGTTGTAAGATGTTGCGCATAAAATAAAAAAAGAAAAAGAGGAATCACATTTCAATAACGTGAATCTCTTTTCTAATTTATTTATAATTACCTTATGATTTCGCTATACTAAATTTCCGCTGAAAAGTTCTTGAACCATTATATGAAAATCTTCTTTCTTATTTGTATGAGGAAGTGGTTCATCCGGCACTTCTACCTCTAAAAATTTACAAAGTGGTTCCCAGCCTTCAGTCACATCATAAACCAGTAACTTATCTGCCGGAACATATCTTTTTGCCTCTTCATGGTGGTCATCAAAAACTTTTTCCATGAATTCCTTATCCAAAAATTTTCCCTCGAAATGCTCTTCCGTCATTACTTGTTTCGAAAATGCCATCACTTTCATTACAGATTGAAGCCGGGGATCCGCAGCTATTTTTTCTCCCATTGCCGCTCTCTCTGCATCCGGGGGATTCTGTGCTTTCCAGATCGTGCTATAGAAGCTGGTATACCAATTTTCAAATGGCCTTGTACTCAAAATAACTTTTGCATCAGGGTACTGTGT
>JALZAJ010000057.1 GCA_030948465.1 Bacteroidota bacterium | reverse complement strand
ACTTTCCTTCGGGTCATCAATCTTAGTATTACCTGCTTTTAAAAAGGCAATCACATATTTCTTCATACCATATTCATCTGCACCTAATTTTTTTGCAAGAGCGGAATCATAATACGAGTTATTATTTTCTTTTTTATCCTGAGCGAAGGTAGATGCAAATGAAAAAGTTAGTAGTAGTACCAGTAGATTTTTTGCCATAAGTTTTTATTATATCCCGTAAAAATATTTTAAAATATAATTGAGAGGTACGCGTTTTTTTATCGATGCCTGTTTGAAAGAAAGGACTTAGGCTGAATATTTGATATTGATCGAAAAGATTATTCTAAATTACTCCATGGAAAAAAAATACCCATTTTATTTCAGATCGACCGTTACTCTTTTTGGCATCATACTATTTGTGTATATGCTCTTCATGCTTAAGGCGATACTAATACCGCTCGCCTTTGCAACGATGATCTCGATTCTCTTAAATCCTTTTGTAAATAAACTTCGCCAGAAAAAAATACCCAATGCGATCGCCATAGCCATTGCATTGTTGACGGCAATTTTATTCGTAGCAGGCGTCATGTATTTTGTATCATCACAGATTGTAAAATTTTCAAATAACCTGCCCGTGCTCGAACAGAAATTTAGTTTGCTATTCAGCAACTTCCAATATTGGCTGCAGGAACATTATTCTCTTTCACTGGCTAAGCAAAGTGAATTATTAGCACAGGCAAGTAACAATCTTAAACCATTGATAGGCCAAACTCTTGGAACCGTTTTGGGAACGCTTAGTGTAATTGTGCTGCTACCTATTTATATTTTCCTGATGCTGTTTTATAAAACGCTTATTCTTAATTTCCTTTATGAAGTTTTTGCAGAACATAATTCTGACCGGGTAGCTAAAGTACTTCAGGAAACAAAAAAGGCCATTCAAAGTTATATGATCGGCCTTCTTATTGAAACAGTAATCGTTGCGGTATTAAATTCTGCTGCTCTTATGTTGCTTGGTGTGCGGTACGCTATTTTAATAGGTGTGATAGGAGCCATATTAAATCTGCTTCCATACATTGGCGGCATCATTGCCATTGCACTTCCCCTTTTAATCGCCACGATGACGAAAGATGGATTTTCAATTCAAATAGGAATAATAATTTCCTACATGATCATCCAGTTTATCGATAATAATATTTTAGTGCCGAGGATCGTTTCATCCAAAGTAAGGATCAATGCGCTGGTTTCCCTGATAATAGTTTTATTAGGAGGAGCAATTTGGGGAGTTTCAGGAATGTTTTTATCTATTCCTTTTATTGCCGTGCTTAAAATAATTTTCGATAGAGTAACGGAACTAAAACCGTGGGGGAAACTGCTGGGCGACAAGGTTCCTGTATATCACAAAGGTGTACTGTGGGGGCTTCGCCGCAGCAGAAAATCTTTATCAGAAAAAATAACTGCTGACACCTGATCGTAAGATCAAAATTTACATGGGATAATAGAAAGTTGCCGTCAGTGATAACCGACGGCAATGAAAAAAAACCGCCCCGCTAATCCAGGTAATTCCTTTGTTATTTTTTTTGAGTGGAACCTTTATTTGGACCCGGCTTGTGAGAACCCGATTTTTTAGCAGCGCTTTTTGAAGAAGTTTTTTTTGCTGAACTGCTTTTCTTCGGAACCTTTTCTCCTTCTTCGCGTGCTTCTGAAAGGCCTATAGCAATTGCCTGTTTGGGGTTCGTAACTTTTTTGCCGCTGCGTCCGCTTTTAAGTTTTCCTTCATGCATTTCATGCATGGATTTTTCCACCTTTTTCTGGGACTCTTTTGAATACTTTGCCATAATATAAAATTTATGAGTTAGTAAATAATTTTATATACTAATTCTTGTGCCAAAAAATTTGCATGACTGCATCGCCCATCAGGTGCGCTTTTAACTCGAAGTGTCTCTGAAAAAAACTTTTGTTCTTCCCGCGTATTTAACGGATGTACACTGCTTTGTTGCTTCTTGTGAGCCTAGGATGGGTTTGTGTTTGACAATAAGAGCTTTTGTAAAAACAAGGAAGGTTTTTATTGAAGCCCTGGAAAAACCAAGAAGGTTTCATTAAGCGCCTTTGAATTTAGAATGTCTTCGCGAAAACCTCCTTGGTTTGTGTAAAACGTTTCGAGAAAAAACAGCATGCTCCATTGAAGGGCCGAAAAACAGGGAAAGGTTTCATTGAAGCGCTGGAAAAATCAGGGAGGTTTATTTGGAAAGTTTTTAATTTAAAGTATCTCTGAGAAAAACCTCCCTGGTTTCATGCAGAGTTCGAGTTATAAGGAAGTTCATGTTTTGAAATGAAATTGACTTAGCTCAAAATATTAACTAACATTAAAGGGATTTGGCTAAAGCCGTGATAACCTTCTGCTCCTTCCACGACCTAAAGGCCGTGGCAATTTAAAAGCAGTAGTAATTAGATCCACACATACTTTAAAACAAAACTCGCTCTAAGGAAACCGCCTATCTATTTTTCGTATTGTCAATGAAATTCCGCATCAACCATAAAAGGGTTTTTAACTGCTTTTAAATCGAAGTGTCTCTGAAAAAAACTCGCTGTTTTTCCCCATATTTAACGGATGTAAACTGTTTTATTACTTCTTCTGAGCTGGCTGAAAAATATTTGCCACTAAGGCACTAAGTCATTCCAACAAGGAACGGTTTCATTGAAGCGCTGGAAAAACCAAGAAGGTTTCATT
>JALZAJ010000039.1 GCA_030948465.1 Bacteroidota bacterium | reverse complement strand
CTGTTGTGCGTAAAACGGTACTGGTGACCGGCGATCCAAAAGCGGTTGCGCTTCTATCACCTCTTATAAAAGTCATATATCCACCTAAAGAAACGTTGAATGGAATGAGTGTTGATGATATGCCCGTATACGTATTGCTTATATAATCAAACGTTTTCATGGAAGGTCCATTTATTGACATGGCATCAAAGCCGTTGGCAGCCCAGGTAGCAGCATTATTCGTAAGTTGAGTGCCATAACCTGGTTTAGGATTTGAAGATAAATTTAAGGCACCTTCCTGCCATGCATCTTTTATAGTTTGGGAAGAAGAAGTTGCTGCCGATAAAAAACGCCATGCCCGCCTGGCCGAAATATATCGCTCTGCGGTAAACCTGCTATTATTATTTATGGTTCCATTCACTTGACCTATCCTGGCAGTTTTTAATGCATCGGAGTGCAGAACAATGGTATCAGCAGGGCTTACTGTTAGTGATGTGGATGCATTCACCTTTATACTGTCTAGTATAGTACTGGTGCCTTGAGTGATTTTAGTGTTGTTGGTAAAAATTAAATTGTTGTAAGTAAGCCCTGCAAAACGTTGTGATCCCCCATTTAGTAACACTGTTCCTCCATTCGCAACAAAACTGCTGGTACCCGTCTTAGTTAGGTTACCCTGAATAGTAAGAATAGATGCCGGAGCAATTTTATTACCTGAGCCAGCGATCAATAAATTTTGATAAATAAGCGCATTTGCAACAGTAACCGGTTGATCGCCGGCTCTCATATATTCTACTGTGCTTCCGGGAAGAAGATTTATATTTTCTATATTTTGGTGAATGGATGAAAAATTGATAGAAGTGGAAATGAAGCCATGAAATCCTTCATTATTTCCACACCTGAACAAACCACCGTTCTCAACAGTGACGGTTTGGATACCAGTGGGTCCATTAATAGCATCTGCATTGATGGTAAAAATGCCTCCTGTTTTTACAATGAACAATCCTCCAGCGCTGAGATTAAGATTTCCGTTAGAATTGCCAACATTGTTGCCTGTAACTTCGATATTTAAAAAATTAACCAGGCTCCTGATGGTTTGAGTAGTGGCTTGAGACGAGTTAAATTGCACGATTCCACCTGTTAAATTATACTGACCGTTCATCATGGGTTGAGTTCCGATAGCTCCTAAAATCAACCTCCCTCCGTCCATGAAAAAATTAGTTTTTCCTGGTACACCGTCTCCGATATTATGTGTGCCGTCTAAAATTGCAGTGCCCGTTATCGTTAACGTTCCTGTAGGGATAAAGGAAGTGGATGGAGTTTTAGTACCGCTTCCCGAAAAGGTAATGTTTTTAAAGTCTGTTCTTGAGGTGAAAAATTGATCCCCAGCCAGGCCAAATTCAATTGTACAATTTGCATTTAGTGTGGGGTTGATAATAGTAGTTGACCCGTTGAGTCCCGCAAAGTCATCCTTATCCCTGTTTATATATTTACCATTAATTATAATAGAACCGCCTCCATTTGTAATTTGGCTTTCACCTCCATTATCATAGGCAGCAGTAGGGCCGATAGTGAAAACACCATTCAGAAAAAGATTATTTATTCCATCCATAATCATGGTTCTCGTACCTGCAATGGTCACATTTAGCAAGCTAATGTTACTTGAAAGAGGCAATAGCACGGTGCCGCCCGTTGTACCTTTTATAGTTAAGTTGCTTAATGAAGTACCCTGTAAAAAGCCATTAGTCTTATTGAGCGATGCTCCATTCAACGTTAGTGAACCCACGTTCCCAATATCAAAAGTGCCATTAACCAGGTTCAATGAACCGGAGATGGATCTTGAAAGGCCTGCCATATTTACACCGGAAAGATTATCAATAGTTATGTTTTGGAAATTTGGATCCCATTCATTAAGCGTTGCAGTTTGATTAGCTGTGGAAGAATAGATCAAGGTGGTACCGCCTGGTGAAACCGTTAATGTCTTTCCTCCTAATGCTAAAGACATCGTTGATGAAGTACCAGCCATTTCAAATTTTCCATTGCCTGGAATTGTCACATTTCCAATTAGTGTTTTTTGATTTGTGCCGCTAAGCTTTAAATACGAATAAATAGCGCCGGAAATATTTTGCGCTCCGGCTTGGTTATAATTCACCAGCCCATTAAAAGTTACTGACGCCGGGAAAGGCGTGGATGTCAAAGCAGTTCTAAGAACACTTGCAGCATCTACGTTCAGCGCCGTTGCGATTGAAATGTTACCATTAAAATTATTCAGCGTTAGAACGCCTCCATTTATAAGGTTTATGGTTGAAAATTGAAAACCACCCATACCGGCACTTCCTGTACTGGTTGCCAGAATCATAACTCCGCCATTTATAGTGACGGTTCCAATAGGGGAATTCAATCCTATAGACGCGTTATAAATGGTGGTAGTGCTTGTTATCTGTGTCCAGGTTCCTCCATTAATATTAATATTGGCGGTTGCTGAATTACCCCTCACATCGGCACCGGATGCAACATTAAAATTACCAGACGTTAAGGTAAATGTGTTGAATTTAAAACTGTTTCCACTGGTTAAAATTCCTGAAGTTTTATTTACTTCAATATGATCTAAAACCGAATTAGCCCCTAAAGCATTTGGCAGTGTTTGATTAGCGGTTCCGGAAAAAACAATTCTTGCACCGGCTGTCCACGATCCAAAACAATTGGCAGCACTATAGGTAACAAGGTTTCCTTTTATATTTAAAACACTTGTTTGCGTTGAAAATGCTATAAGGCCGGTACTTTTAATATCCACGTCGTTGCATACTGCGCCAGCAATATCCACTGAAATGGTATGGGCCGCCTGGATATACACGTTGCTTGTGCCGGTAGGAGTTTGGCCGGGTATTGCAGGAATCCAACCGCTATTGTAAAAATTCCACGTATTAAAATTACTCCAGTTTCCTGATGATTTTGATTGAAAATCGCCATTGATCTGGGCAAGGCTTTTAGCTCCAAATCCCAAAATAAAAAGTAGAAACAAAATTCTGCGTGTAAAAAATAACTTCATAGTCGTTCAATTTATTACTGGTCGTTTGTTGGTTGTAAAATGTAAATACTTTAATCAATTTTCTTACGCAGGAGCATATTATCCTGTATAAAGAAATGCGCAATCATAAATATTGGGCTTTATTAAAATTAAGAAGCACAAAGATTTCAGAGTATATGAAGGATAGAAATCGCTAAGTGTAAAGGCAATATATTATTATAAAATGAAAGAAGCAAGGTTTTGATGTGAACTTATAACTTTTTTCTCCACATCCAACGGCTTAAAGCAATTTATTTGAACTTGAAGGGTTAGAATTATTTTGCGTCTAATCGTAGCTGTTAGGGTTAAGAAGTTCCCGTGCAGTTTACCACCACCCACCATAAATGATCGAAGATAGGAACCCAAATGGCTTCTCCGTAATCAACCAAGTTTGTGGGCAAGTGTGTTTTCCTTAAACGTCGATAGAAGAAGCCTGAAATAGTTTAAAAAATTTCTTTAAGAAGATATAAGTTTAGAACTATTTTTTTCAGTTTAACGCCGTCAATCCAAAACATTTTCATTTTTTGGAGATAAGATAAAGAGAAAACAGATAGTTTCTTTATAAAAAAATCCTTTCCAACTGAATGAAAAGGATTTTAAAAATCTCTTTATAAATTAGAAATCAATAATCTTTATTATATCCGCCACCGCCGCCGCTTCTGCCACTTCCACCACCATAGCCACCGCCGCCGCTTTTTTTGTAGCCACCGCCGCTTCCGCCGCTATAACCACCACCGCTGCTTCTGCCGCCGCCATAGCCACCGCCGCCGCTTCTGCCGCCACCACCGCCGTAGCCACCGCCACCGCTTTTCTTGTAGCCGCCACCTTCAGGACGTGGTTGAGATTCATTGACAATTAATTTACGGCCCTGCACTTCACTTTCGTTCAATGTAGCGATAGCAGTTTTAGCTGCCTCATCGTCTTCCATTTCAACAAAACCGAAACCTTTACTGCGGCCCGTATTTTTTTCTTTAAGAATTTTTGCACTTGTAACAGAACCATACTGGCTGAATAAGTTGCTTAAATCATCATCAGTCATTGACCAACTGAGATTACCTACATAAATGTTCATTGTAAAAACTTTTTTTTGAAATATTAATTTGAATTCCATTAATGAATTAGTAGCTACAATGAACTGAAGAAACCGGGAAAAGAGAAACATCAGCCTAATGGAAAACAAACTAAACCCATTAATTAAAAATAAAGATAGTGATTTCTTTGTAACTATATTAAAGAAAAATAAATTTTATGTAACGATTTCAAATAAAACCGGCTTCCGCATTTAGAAGTGGGACTTTAAACTGACAACTTAAACAAAAACCCGCATAATTTACGGGTTGTTATAAGTAATTAAAATGTTCTATTCGGCCACCACTTCAAACGCTACTTCAATTTCCTGGCCTTTACCAAAATCAATTTTGGCTTTATAGTTTCCTAATTCTTTTACGTCATCAATTATTTGAATCCGGCGCCTGTCAATTTCATATCCTTTTTGCTCCCGTATAGCTCTCGCAATCTGAACGGAAGTCACACTACCAAATATTTTTCCGCTCGTGCCAGTCTTGGCCCCAATTTTAAGTGGCGATTCTTGCAAAACAGCTACAACGCTGTTTATTTCGGCTAAAAGCTTTTCCTCTTTTTTAGCTAATTGTTTTTTTCTTTCCTCAAGTTGTTTAAGATTGGATGAATTAGCCTCTACAGCCAGCTTTGAAGGAATCAGGAAGTTACGCCCATAGCCGCTCTTAACCGATACCAGTTCGTGGGCTCCTCCGAGATTGTTTACATCCTGTATTAATATTACCTGCATATTTAAAGATTTAAGCCAAGTGTTTCACTTTAATTAAAAGCGGCGCTTGATTATTATTTTAAAAGATCTGTTACGTATGGCAAAATGGCCATTTGTCGCGCTTTTTTTACGGCATCACTTACTTTACGCTGGTACTTAAGTGAGTTTCCTGTAATACGGCGTGGTAAAAGCTTACCCTGCTCGTTGAGAAACTTTTTCAAAAAGTCTGCATCTTTATAATCAATATAGCGAATGCCTAATTTTTTGAAACGGCAGTATTTTTTAGGCCGCTTTTCAGCTTTGATCGCTGTAAGATATTTTATTTCATTTGCTTTAGCCATTTTATACCTCCGCTTTTTCGGTTCCTGATTTTACACCATTTTTCTTTTTTGCATTGTACTCGACGGCGTATTTATCGAGTGCCGTGTACATGTGGCGTATTACTGATTCGTCACGCAGAAGCTGGATCTTCAGCTTCTCATTGAAGTCGGATGGCGCCTGATATTCCAGAACCCAGTATAAACCCGTGGTTTTTTTCTGGATAGGATACGCCAGTGATTTTAATCCCCATGCATTTTCATGCACTATTTTACCTTCATTCTCAGTAAGGAATGAAGCGTACTTTTTCTGAGCAGCTTTATATTCTTCTTCAGAAAGTACAGGGGTAAAAATCACCATCAATTCGTAATTCTGCATTTCCCTTGTTTTTTGCTGTATTTAAACAACAGGTGAGTAATAATTTTTAATTTGGGCTGCGAAATTAAGGTATTTTTCTTTGCAAAAAAAAGAATAACGCGCTTAAAATCCTTTTTCTATGCGATATACCGGATACCTCAAATGAGCGGGCTCATAGTAAGGAGAATTTTTATAGATAAAATCAAGTTGAAGCGCTTGATTATTAGCAAAGGAAGTATCCAATTCAATTTTTTGCTGAAGTTTACGCCGCAGCAAGGTGTCTTGCTCCAAAAGTCGCGCCGCTATTGAATCCCAGCGATAAGTGCTGTATCCTTCTTTTTGTTGCAGGATCGCATCAAAAAAGTTCCATGCAAAGAAACCATCATTACCGGCAGGCTCAAGCGTTTCTACAACGTAGCGGTTGCACGATTGATTTAAATGCACAATATAATCTCCCTTTAAAAACTTTATACTTTCAGTTTTCTTTGAAACTGATACCTCATAATTCTTATGATGTTTTTCGTACGGCCTTGGAAACGAGCTGTAATGATTAATATGATAGGCAGCTACCGTTATCGTCGTGTCGGTGCTTAGCCGTTCTAATCGTACTTTATTTAATTTGAGCAAATCAATTATACTCCACCAGCCCTGGGGTATAATATAGGCTGCTGGTTTTATGATAAAATTATTTGGGTTGTACGTATCATAATAACGCACTGCCTTCACGAAGGGCTTATTATGATCAAAATACATTACAGGCGAATTGGTAGCATCGCTTTTTTTATACCTGGTTTCATATCCTTTAAGTGTGATTGTTGAATACACGGAAGTGTCCGCATACCAGCTTAATGGAAATTGAGTTTGCTGAATCGTATTTTTATCTGCTGCTTCTCTTTTTGCCAAAAGCTCTTGTGCGTTTAGCCCTGCCTGTTGTATCATAGTAGCTATAAGGTCGTAAGTGGATTTCACTCTTTCAGCATAAGATTTTAGCATATGTGTTTCCGGCATAAAGCTTATTGTATTAAACAAAGCCGCATATCCTGACGAATAACGTGGCGCATCATAGAATTGAGTAAACCCGTATGCGGGATCGGTATCTTCCACATTTATGTAGGGCACCATATCCCAGCCTTTATTTTTCATGCCGGCATCCAAAGCCGGAACAAATATATTTTTTAGCCAATCTCCCAGTACCTTGCCCAACTTGTTATACTGCGTGGTTATCAATGTCATCGTGTGCTGATAATCCGCGCCATCACTTACATGATTATCCATTAAAATATCCGGGTTGAGATAATGAAAAATTTCTGTGAAGGAGCGTGCATTTTTACTGTCACATTTAATGAAATCGCGGTTAAGATCGAGGTTCTGCGCATTTCCACGAAATCCATACGATTCGGGTCCATTTTGATTAACCCTGGAAAAACTATTGCGATTTAACGCGCCTCCAATGTTGTAAACCGGAATAATTCCCAATACAACATTAGCCGGCAACCTAATTGTTTTGAGAGCAATATCTCTGGCCAGCATCATACTTGCATCAATACCGTCTGGCTCTCCGGGATGAATTCCATTATTAATAAGTATTACCACCTTTTGCTGTTTGTGCCAGTTTATCGGGTTAAACTTTTCATCGGCGCTTATCAATATAAGGTGTAATGGATAACCCGCGTCCGTTTGGCCCCTGGTTTCAATTTTAATTTTATGTGAATGGGTTGCAAGTAATTTATAAAATTCAATCGATTCAAAATACGTTGCCGTCGCCGTGCCATTGCTTTTCTCAAATGGTGTTTGTTGTGATTGCACTTTGGCCGCAGCCAGAACAAGAAGTAAGCAATAAATTTTTTTCATTCGAAACGGGGGTTTCATTATGATCGATCCATTTAATTTTAAGACTCAAACAAAAAAGCCCGTTACAATTGTAACAGGCCAATATAAATATGAGTATAACAATTTACTTTTCCAGTGACTGCACACTTCTCGAAAGCTTACTTTTTAAATTGGCAGCTTTATTTTTATGAATAATGCCGCGTTTAGCAAGCTTATCTAACATAGATGCTATCGAAGGTAATTTTTCCGAAGCCGTCGCTTTTGTATCAATCGCTTTTAAATCCCGGATAGCATTACGGGTTGTTTTTCCATGATATCGATTACGCTCATTGCGTTTACGGCTTTGACGCACATCTTTCTTTGTTGCTGAATGGTTGGCCATTAATTAATTTTTTGGGCTGCAAAGATAGTGTTTATAAGTAAAAAACCTGCCTTGGATTAAATAATTTTATTGATTTGCCTCACCAAGCGGAAAATGTATGCTAAAAGGGCATGCAGATTATCTATCTTGATAAAAAACAACCGATATTTGTAGTCCTTTTTTACAATATTTCCCAATTTATTATGAAAGATTTCTCATACATAACCAGTTCGCATCCGGCTTATATAGAAAACTTATACAGCGATTTTTTAAAAGATCCTGAGAGTATCGATATGGATCTGAGAAAATTTTTTGAAGGCTTTGATTTTGCCGTTTCGGAAAGCAATGGTAAAACGAACGGAACAACTTCCGCCACAACACTTCCTGTTCAAAATCTCCAGATCGACAAGGAATTTTCAGTTTATAAATTAATTATCGCCTATCGAAACAAAGGTCATTTAATAGCGAAAACGAACCCGATAAGAGAAAGAAAAGACCGGCATGCGAACCTTGGCCTTAGTTTTTTTGGACTTACCGATGAAGATTTGCAGACAGAATTTTTTGCTGGAAAATTTGTCGGCCTTGGTAAAGCAAGGCTCGGAGACATAATCAATCATTTGAAAAAATGCTATACGGGTTCCGTTGGCGTGGAGTTTAGCTCATTGAACAACGGTAAAAAAATTGACTGGATCATTGATGCTGCCGAAAATAAATTAACTGCACCTGTTCCACTGGAACAAAAGAGAAGAATACTTCAAAAAATAAATGAAGGGGTTATGTTTGAAAAATTCCTTCACACTAAATATGTAGGACAAAAAAGATTTTCACTGGAGGGAGGCGAAAGCACGATTGCCGCGTTAGATGCAATTATCAATACTGCATCGGAAAACGATGTGCAGGAGGTGGTAATAGGAATGGCGCACCGGGGAAGGCTAAATATTCTTGCAAATATTTTGGGAAAAACCTATGAGCAGATATTTACTGAGTTTGAAGGAAATGCGGTTCCCGATACAACTATGGGAAGCGGCGATGTAAAATATCACATGGGTTTTAGCAGTGAAGTGGAAACGGCAACCGGAAAAAGAGTCTATCTTAAACTCGCTCCCAATCCTTCTCATCTTGAGGCGGTGGATCCCGTAGTAATTGGTTTTGCAAGGAGTAAAGCAGATGTAATTTATGAAAGTGATTACGATAAAATCCTTCCTATATTAATACATGGAGACTCTTCATTGGCGGGGCAGGGAATAGTATATGAGGTTTTGCAAATGAGTGGATTAAAAGGATATTATGCTGGCGGCACTCTTCATTTTGTTATTAATAATCAAATAGGGTTCACAACCGATTTTGACGATGCCCGTACTTCAGATTATTGCACATCAATCGCATCGATCATCGAGGCACCCGTTTTTCACGTGAATGGCGATGATGTGGAAGCGGTAGTTAAGGCATCGCAGATTGCCATGTTGTACCGGCAGGAATTTAACAGCGACATTTTTATTGATATGGTTTGCTATCGTCGTCACGGCCACAACGAAGGTGATGACCCCAAATTTACGCAACCCGGATTGTACGCCTTGATAGACAAGCAGCCCAACCCGAGGGAAGTTTATATTAAATGGCTGATGATGCATGGGGAAGACGGCGCGTCTGAACTTGCAAAAGAAATGGAAAAAAAATTCTGGAGCGACCTGCAGGAGCGGCTTGACGAGCTAAAGCAACATCCGCTGCCTTATAACTATCAAAAGCCGGAAATGTGGTGGCAAAGTCTTCGAAAAGCTACAGCCGGGGATTTTGATTCTTCTCCTATAACGGCTATTCCCAGGGAAGAGGCCGAATCGCTTTTTAGAAAAATAATGGAATGGCCCGGAGGCTTTAAACCGTTGAGAAAAGTTGAAAAAATTCTCCAGGATAAGATTAAATTATTTGAAGAAGAAAATAAGCTTGACTGGGCGACCGGAGAATTACTTGCATACGCAAGTATTGTTAAAGAAGGAAAGGATGTTCGCATGAGCGGACAAGATATTCGCAGGGGTACATTTAGTCACCGGCATGCTATTTTGCGTGATGAAAATACTGATGAGTTTTATAACAGGTTAAGTAACATTTCAGAAGATCAGGGGCAATTCAGGATATATAATTCGCTATTGAGCGAATATGCCGTATTAGGTTTTGAATATGGTTATGCAATGGCAAATCCAAATGCATTAGTGCTTTGGGAAGCGCAGTTCGGCGATTTTGCAAATACGGCACAATCGATAATTGACCAGTTCATAACCTGCTCAGAACAAAAATGGCGAAGAATGAACGGCGTAGTCTTATTGCTTCCGCATGGCTATGAAGGCCAGGGGCCTGAACATAGCAGCGGGCGCATAGAACGCTTTTTGCAAATGTGCGCAGAATTGAATATAGTAATTACCAATGTCACGACTTCTGCTAATTTCTTTCATTGCTTAAGAAGGCAACTGGCCTGGCCTTTTAGAAAACCACTTATAAACTTTTCTCCCAAAGCAAATCTTCGTCACCCGGGAAGTTACAGCAGCCTTGAAGAGTTCACCTCCGGTGGATTTAGAGAAATAATAGATGACTCT
>JALZAJ010000024.1 GCA_030948465.1 Bacteroidota bacterium | reverse complement strand
TCCGCTTTAAATTTTTCCCTTTCTTCAGGCGTCATATCAGCCCATTTTTGCTGCATGTTTCTCCTCCATTGATTTCCCCTGCCTCCGCGCCACCCGCCTCGCCGGCCAAAGCCGCCAAACAATATTTTGCTCAACACCAATATTCCTAAAGCCTGCAGAAAAGAGACGGGTTTTACTCCCAATACGGCGGGCAAAATTCCATTCCATAATGCCATTACGATTGCACTGAACAAAACGATTGCTGCAATAAATAATACCGCAAACATCAACCCTTTTTTAAACCAAAACTTTTTCATTGTATTTATTTTTACTTTTTTTTAATGATACGTCGGTGGCACCTGACGTGTTTCGCTGCTCTCTCTTTAATCTATCAACCCCGAACTCCAAACTTTTAAAAAACTCCTTTTTATACATCGGCTAATAGTTTAATATTTCTTCTTTTAATAATAATAACCGTTCCCTCAAATGCAGCACGGCATATCGTTTCCGGCTTATAAGTGTGGCCACACTCACACCGGTTTCCGCGGCAATATCTTTAAAGGCGATGTCGTCAATTTCATTTTTAATGAACACATCGCGCTGCTCCGCGGGTAGCTCGTTAAGGGCGCGCTGAAGCTCTTCCCAAAATAAATTCCTCAGGTACTCTGTTTCCGGATTGGATGCATTTGAGAGAAACATTTCTCTCCAGTCAAAATTAACTTCATCAGTTTCTGACAGGCCAAATACATCATCAGCCAATGGGAGCTTTTGCTTGCGGTAACTGTCAGTAATTTTATTTCTTGCCACAGTAAACAGCCAGCTTCCTACCTGCTCAATGGGTTCTGTACTTCCCGCAAACTGATAAAAAACATCCTGCAAAATATCTTCAGCATCTTCATTAACATCAACCCGTTTCTTTATAAAACCCATTAGTCGCTTGCTATATTCCTTTATTGTCTGCGTAATAGTATTTGTGCGATTCGCTGCCATTTGCGCTGTTATATTGAATGCATCCTCCATGTATAAAGGATGACGAACTTAAAACCATTATGTTTTAAAGTTGAGAAGAAAAGTTGACATGGGGAAGGAAGCGGCATCAGCGATCAAACAGGTTTTAATGGCATCCATAATTTTTATTTAAAACATTTTTCTTCCTGATCCGTCTATCCTTTAAGAAACAAATTTTTCATTTAAAACAAAAACAACATGTACTACAATCAGTCATGCGCCGCAAAAGGCAACTACGGAGACAGGCGACAGCACTTGTCTTACCGCAACATGCAAAGAGCTGCTGTAAATATTTACAGAACGGAAAGCAGTTACGAAATGCTGGTTTTCGCTCCGGGACGCATCCGGGAACATTTTAAGCTGGATGTGAAAGGAAACGAATTAACCGTTTCGTACACACCACCCGAAGGGTTTCCAAAAGTGGAATGGACCAGGCGTGAATACAGCCGTGGAGGTTTTGAAAGAACCTTTACCCTCGACGAATCCATTGATGCAGAAAAGATAACTGCAAAATATGTGGATGGCGTTTTACAGGTAAGCCTGCCCGTTATACCGGGTAAAGAATCCGTGAAGCATGAGATCAACATCAGCTAAATATTTAGCGATGCAGGATTCAAAAAAGGCGGCAACTTATTAAGTAGCCGCCTTTCCTATTTCAATAAAATTCATAATGAAAAACCAAATAACTATCCGGAGCTTTTAAAAAATCATAAAGCAGGATCAGGAGGGTAAATTGCTATCCTTTCTTAGGTTCCAGTAATTTAAAGAACTGATCTAACTGAGGAAGAATCACAATTCTTGTTCTGCGGTTAATCGCACGGTTTTCAGGTGTGCTGTTGTCCACAACAGGATTATATTCACCACGCCCGGCGGCAGCCATCTTTGCCGGATCAAGGCCATATTGATTTTGTAAAATGCGTACGACAGACGTGGCTCTTTTTACGCTAAGATCCCAGTTATCCAGTAATACACCACTTTTAAAAGCAACATTATCCGTATGTCCTTCCACCATAAATTCTATATCAGGCTGGTTCTTAAGAACAGCGGCTACTTTGCCCAATACGATCTTTGCATCAGGAGATACATCATATTTACCTGTCTTGAAAAGCAGCTTGTCAGAAATGTCGATATACACTACACCTTTATCCACTTTTATATTAATGTCTTCGTCCTGTAGATTACCGATTGCTCCTTTTAAATTCATCACGAGAGCCATGTTGAGTGAGTCTTTGCGGGCCATCGATGATTGCAGATCCTGGATATAAATATCTTTTGCGCCAATATTATCAAGCGATTTTTTAATACTTTCCGCTTGCGCCGATGAAACAACTGACAGGCTTTGCAATTGCTTCAATACCGTGGTGTTATTTTCTTTTAAGAAATCGATTTGTTTGTCTTTATCAGCAACACTTCTTTTAAGATTGGCATTCTCGCTTTCCAGTGAAGCCCTGGCGTCTTTGCAATTATTGTCGTCCGTTTGCAACTGCGTGTATCTTATTTGCAGTTGATCATAATCCGCTTTTACAGCTTTAAATTTTTTTGTACCGACGCAGGAAAAGAGAATAAATGGAAACGCAATCAATGCGAAAAAAAAATTTTTCATAAAACATTTTTTGAAGTGATAGAATATTTAAAAACCAGAAAGGTACTTTAAAGTTGCAATGAAAAGTATGGGATTATATTTATTTTATTGATTAAAATTATAGAATTCTATTTCATAAATCAATGGTTATAACCCTCACGCTTACCCGTATATTTTAATTGAAAGCGCTCTGCGTTGGTGATCGCTATTTCCGTGTGCGGAATTATTGAAAGAACAATTTGCGGGAATTTATTTATTCAAAAAAAGCTACATTTTATTATTGATCGTAATCACAAAATAGTGTCCATTTATTTCATTGAACCATAGTTCCCCATCGCCCGTCATTGCGCCATTGTAATTAGCAAAAAATTTATCAATATCCTGATTTGCAACCGAGCTCTTGACTTTACTATTAAAAAAAGTTGAATATTGTTTCCTGAAAGCTGGCGCCGATTTGCAGTTTCTTAATGGAAATCTTATGTGCGCTGTTATGCTGTCCACATTATCCGAAGCTACCCAGGCTTGATACTTTTTAAAAAACGCTTTGAAGCCGTTAGGATCTGTGAAGCCCGCATTCTTCCAGGATTCCGCAGTTGTTTTTCCGGGGGTTAGGCTATCTGAAGTAAGGGTAGCGCTGGCTTTTACCGTTTTCCAGGATGTATCTTTTTTTGCTGTATCTGCATTGGCTTTTGCATCTGCGCTATCGGAGTGCTCAATAGTTGCAGACGGCTCCGCTTTTTTTTGATCGTTATCATTACAAGCTATAAGGCAGCCTATTACAAAAGAGAAAAAAAGAAATTGTTTCATAACAAATTATTTAAACGAAGAAAAATTTACCTATTGATTTTGTGTAAAAATAATGCGCTTCCAAATTATAATTCGCTTCCAAACGATTTTTTAATTCTACCCGGCTTTGTAGTATTTTCTTTCGGTTATCGATTTATTTTTATTCGTTACATGTTTTTGTGTTAAAAGTCAATCGGGAGATTATTGCTCCAAAAGCATTTAACAGCTATCTTATTTAAAATGTAACTTTATCTCTATTAATTGCTGCTAAAAAATTGTATATGATTGAGCCCATACATAATGATCCGGAACCTGAACAGCAGGAAGGAAATAATGGTGAGAATCAAAATAAGTTAGTTGAGAAAAATGCAGGAGAATACCCGGGCGCAGACGATGAGACACAGATAGAAAAGCCTGGCATTAAAAAAGATAGGGTGACGCAGCAGGAAGCGTACATCCATAATATAGAGGAAACTGAAAATCTTATAGACCCGGGTAATGAACACCACCATCATGCGGATGACGCTTATAACAAAAAGGGGTGATATTATACAGTTACAACAGGCTCGTCAAAACCGGCGGCAGTCGGTACCAAAATTTTTTTATTATTTCCAATAAATGGATTGCGCCAGGCAACATAAGCTGATAAAATTCCCATCAAAATCAATAATGATAATCCTTTCGGCAGACTGGCTTTTTCAGAAATAAATCCTATAACGGAGGGCCCGGTAAGAAAGCCTATAAGGCCGCCGGTGGTTACCATCGCATACCCTTCCACGGTAGTTACACCAGGAATATTAGCTGAGGTACGAAAGAGCACTGGCACAATACAGCAGCAGCCGAGCCCTACCATAACATAGCCCAGAATCCCTATCAACACTGCAGGTGCTGTTACAACCACTAAAAATCCCGCGGCTGCCAGCAGGGCGCCGGAAACCACAATTGTTTTACTGCCAAGTTTTGCAATCAGCATATCGCCGTTTAGTCTGCCGACCGTCATAGCTACTGAAAAGCCTGCATAGCCAAGGCTTATCATGGTTTTGGGAGCCAGTAGGATTTCCTTAAAATAAATTGCACTCCAGTCTGCCACGCAGCCTTCGGCCATAAAGCTTACCATGCAAATAAAAGAAATGCCCAATATAGATGCAGAAGGCAGTTTAAAGGCAGACCGGGAATGTATGATGTCCTTATTGGCAAGAAGGTGATGTTTATTAGATAAAATTACCGTGATCAGAAAGGCAGCTACTCCCACAATCTGCCAGCCTGATGGCACATGCAATGCAAATAATAAAGCGGCGATACCCGCGCTTGTTGCGCCACCCAGGCTGTACATTCCATGTGAGGTGCTCATAAGAAGCTGGTGGTATTTTTTCTCCATAAGATTGACCGTTGCATTTGCCGAAACTCCGTTTAAAAAACCTATCATTCCAAAACAAAACAATGATATCCAGAACATGACCCGGTTAACGGAATTGATTTCCACCATCATTATACAGCACATAATAATATAGCCGGTAAACATCCAGCGCCCAACCGAAATCTTGCTAAATACCCTGGTTGATAAAAGCATGCCCGTTACTGATCCCAACGGAGCAAGCAATAATGAAAGGCCAAGGCTGCCATCTGTAAAGCCAAGCCTCGCTTTTATACCAGGAATAGCCGCTACCCATATACCGAATAAAAGACTCGACACGGCAAACAGGAAACCAACCGCGAAAGCCGGCTTGTTTTTAACGAAAGAGGTAAAATTTTTGATCATGGAAAAAAAAGAAGATGCGAACTTACAGAGAAATCAGGTACAATTGTGTATTGGCAAAGCACGTTCCACAGATACAAGAAAGCTTCACGCGAGGTTCTGGATTTAAGTTTTTTCCGTATCAGACGCTCTCCTCCCGCTCTTTTAAATATTCATCGCAGTTTTATTAAGAAATTCATCGGGCTATTATTTTCCGCTTCTTTCTTTTTTATCCATTCCTGCAGCTATTACCGGATGAGCGGCGCATAGCCTATCTTTATTTTTTAATTTTAATACCATGAATTCATCTGTACGTTATCAAAAATTGATACAATATTTTTTACAGGGATTATTGATCCTTGGTCCGGTTTCAATTACTGTTTACTTCATCTATGTAATATTTGATAAGATCGATAGCATTCTGCGGCCCGCCATCAATATACCTGGTATAGGCTTTGTCATTATTATCGGCTTTATCATTTTCACCGGCTATTTAAGTTCTTTCTTTGTGATGAGCCGCATATTATCAGTTTTAGACAAGTTTCTCGAAAAGACGCCTGGCGTTAAGCTGTTCTATTCCTTCCTGAGAGATTTTTTTGAGGCCTTCGCCGGAAACAAAAAAAAATTTACCAATAACGTGCTGGCTTGCGTGGATGATACCAATGTATGGCGCGTAGGTTTTATCACGCAGGAAGATATGAGCAGCTTTGGTATGGTTGATTACGTGGCTGTTTATTTACCCATGGCTTATTCCGTTGCCGGAAATGTTTATATTGTACCCAAGGAAAGAGTAAAAGCTATCACCAACATCAGTGCGGCTCAATCCATGAAATTCGCTGTGAGCGGTGGCGTAACGCAAACCGTAACCGATGCGATAGAGGAGTTGGTATCGGAACCCGGAAACCCAATAAATACCGTTATTGTTTGAAAAAATTTACGCTGTTAATCTGTCTTGCCCTACTTACTTCTCAAAGTTATTGCTGGGGATTTTTTGGTCATAAAAAAATAAATTACTACGCCGTTTTTTTATTACCTCCTCAAATGCTGGTTTTATATAAACCAAATATTGAATTTATAAGTGAACATTCAATAGACCCGGATAAAAGGCGCTACGCCGTATCGGCGGAAGCAGCAAGGCATTATATAGATATTGATTTTTATGGAAAATATCCTTACGCAGACTTACCGCATAAATGGACGGATGCCGTGGCAAAATTTACTACAGATACCTTAACCGCTAATGGCATAGTACCCTGGCATGTACAGACCATGCTGGGAAGATTAACGAATGCCTTTAAAGAAAAGAATTTTTCCTTAATCATGAAATACAGTGCGGAGATCGGCCACTACATAGCGGATGCCCATGTACCGCTTCACGCGAGCAGCAATCATAACGGGCAGTTAACGGATCAAAGGGGTATTCATGGTTTTTGGGAGAGCAGGATACCGGAGCTCCTGGCAGAAAAACAATTTGATTTTTTTATTGGGAAGGCTGAATACATAGAAAATCCCGGAAAATTTATATGGGACCGTGTACTGGAAAGCGGCCATGCGTCCGACTCGGTGCTGACCTTTGAAAAGAAACTTTCTTTACAGTTTCCCGGAGATAAAAAATACGCATTTGAAAAAAGAAATAACGTCGTTATACGGCAATATTCCT
>JALZAJ010000587.1 GCA_030948465.1 Bacteroidota bacterium | reverse complement strand
TCCTTTAAACATAGACAGGAGCCTGCCAATGATCATTGGAAATGATGGTTTTCCCGTTAGAGCTGCAACTTCTGATCAAAAAATTCTTGGTAATTCAATGCCAAAATGGATAGGAAGTATTAATAATTCTATCTCCTATAAAAGCTTTGGGCTGTCGTTTCTTATTGATACAAGGCAGGGTTTGAAAAAATATAATCAGCTCGACAATTTTATGGCAGCTTTTGGTATAGCAAAATATACTGAGAACAGGGATCAAACTATTATTTTTCCTGGTGTGCATGCAGATGGAACATCCAATACGACTCCGGTTTATTTAGGTCAGGGAATCGGTCCGGACGGTGTTAATTACGGCGATGGCTATTATCGGCGCATTTATAGGGGCGTTACCGAGAATTTCGTCCAAAATGCTTCATGGGTGAGACTTCGAAGTTTAAGTCTGTCATACACCTTCCCCTCAAAATTTTTTAAGAGCAAATTTATATCTGCTGCCAATGTGAGTTTAACGGGAAATAATTTGTGGCTGTCGACTCCATACAATGGCTTTGATCCCGAGGCCAGTGATGCTATAACTGGTGATCTTACCGCCAGTTCACAGGCCGGTTTTACTTACCCCCAGTTAAGGAGCTTTTTAATTTCATTAAACGTAACCTTCTAAAAATAAACCATGAAAAAAAATTCAATCTTTACGGGTGTGTTACTGTTAATTTTGGTAACGGGCGGTTGTAAAAAATACCTCGATATTAATAAAAATCCGAATGCTGCCGATGAGCCACCGATAGCTGGCTTGCTGGCTAACACAACAAATCTTACAGCATATAATGTTTTTAATATTAGTAATTATACTTCTTACTTCGTGCAGTATTTGGCTTCTCCCAGCGTAAGCAGTTCTACAGATACCTACCAGCAAACAGATCCAAGCGGCGCATGGGGTGGTGTGTATAATGTTCTGACTGATTTGTACGATATGCGTCGCTTTGCGCAGGAAAAGGGATTAAACGCTTATAGCGGAGTTGCTGATATTCTTACTTCGTGCAACTTAAGCATGGCAATTAATCTATGGGGCGATATGCCTTATTCCGAAGCCTTCGTGGGGGTTAACAACCTTATCCCAAAATTTGATAATCAAAAAGCGCTATATGATACTTGTCTTGCTCTGTTAGATAGAGGTGTTGCTAAAATGCAACAGCCGGATGCAAAAGGCGAATTAGATAACCCCAGCGATTTTATTCATGGTGGTAGTGTTGACGCATGGATTAAGACCGCATACGCATTAAAAGCAAGACTCTTAAACCAGGTTTCTAAAACAGGTCAATATAATGCGACAGATGTTTTGACGGCAATTGGTAATGCATATACTTCTAATAATGATGATGCGCAAATAACTCAATATGCCAATCGCAATCCATGGGCACAAGCGGCGCTTAATAATAAAAATCTATTGCTTGATGCCTGGTTGGGTGCTTATTTTGTAAATGCAACAAATGGGAATATTTATGGCGTATTTGATCCCCGACTGCCCCAGATTACTGATACAACTATGTTTCATGATTATCGGGGAACTCCCAATGGAGCCGGATACCAGGGCGTGCGTAATACAGACCATGCACAGTCTTACCTTGATGTAGGTAAATGGTATTCAAGTGATAATTCTCCACTTCAAATTATAACTAATGCTGAATGCCGTTTTATTGAGGCAGAAGCCGCATTAAGATCCAACGATATAACACGGGCTTATACCGCCTATATAAATGGAATTACTGTAAGTATGCAAAAACTCGCTGTCCCCGCAGATTCCATTGCTAAATATTTAGCAAACCCCGCAGTGTCAGTAGGAGCACCGGCACTTACTTTAAGCCTTATAATGAAGGAAAAATATGTGGCATGCTTCCTAATGCCCGTTACCTGGGACGATATGAGACGTTTTGACTATGCTTATAAAGATTTTGCTTTACCTGTAAATGTTACATTGCCCACTTTTATTCGCAGGCTGGATTACCCGGGTACTGAAATATCAAGGAACGGTAGCAATGTTCCGGACGTTCAAAGAACTGATCATTTGTGGTGGGATCAATAATTACCAGTTTACTTAATAAAGAAAAACCGTCATGACAAATGACGGTTTTTCTTTAGAAGCGAAAATTTTTTTAAATTTCGATTAGCCCGCTCTTGCTGTACCCGAAATGATAATCTATCACTGCATTTTTTGCATCCACATCCGCTTTCATTTTCAACAATTCTCTTTTTAATTGCTCCCTGTTTTTTTCCGTTTCAATCTTTGCTTTCTTTAATTCCTCCTTTATTTGATTCATATTAATTTCTTTTATTTTTTCCATCGATTGTTTAAATTCTTTACTGTTTAATTGTTGCCTTGCATCTTCCATGCTCTTTTGGATCTCAATTTTAATTTTTTCATTATCAATCTTTTTAAGTGAGTTTTGAATATCCCTATTCATTTTTTTCCAATCAATATTTTTTAGCGAAGCGTCCACATCTTTTTGAATTTTTGCAAAATCAATTCTCTTTAAGGAAAGTTGTACATCATTCGCAATTTTTTCGAAATCAATTTTAGATAAGGCTATATCAATATCTGCCAAAATTTTACTGACGTCAATATTGATAGTGAAATCATTTTTCGGTATCGTGTCAGTAAACTGTATGTTTTTTATCTGTATGTTTTTTGATCCTGCTGGCATGGAATAGGGATTTCGAAATGCCATAGAACAACAAATAATTCCGAGGATAATGATCACTTTGCAATAAGGCAATGAGATTAAATTGAATGATTTCATAACGATTAATTTTTAATTACGAATAATATCGTAGACAAATATACGATTCAATTCGTATTTTTTTCATTTTCATAATATTTTTTTAAAATATTTTTTTATAAGATAAGATCAATTGGAAATCCCGACTTTTATATATGCTGAAGTCTTTATTAAATTTTAGAAGAGAAACATTAGTTTCTTAAAGAAACTTGTTATTACTTATTCTTTTTTAAGAAAAATAAATTATTAATCTGCTACTTTAAAATATAAAATTAAGCTCTATGAAAAAAATAATGTTACTTCTGCTTTTAGCAGGATATATAAATTCCTACGGCCAGCAAACTGACGAAAAAGAGAAAGAAGATATTAAAGGATTTAAAAAGGAAAAATTATTTACCGGCGGAAGCGTTAACGCGGGATTTTCGAGTTATTCAACCGTATTAGGAATTGCGCCACAATTCGGTTATAGTTTAACGAATTGGGCTGATGCAGGGCTTACTTTCAATCTTAATTATACGTCACAACGGGATTATCAATATCCGGGCGATAAATTGCGTCAGACAGTTTATGGGCCCGGAGCTTTTGTGAGATTATTCCCTGTACGATTCTTATTTGCCTCTGCCCAGTATGAATATAACCTGATCCATTTGAAATATATTCCAGCAGCCAATAGCGGCTATACACCAGATAAAAATAACGTAAATGCCAGCAGCCTTTTACTGGGGGCAGGATACGCCGGCGGAAGAGAAAGAGGCAATAATACCTATTATTATTTTTCTATTTCATGGGATGTTTTAGGAGATAAAAACTCACCTTACATTGATGGTTACGGAAGAAGTAATCCAATCATTCGTGCCGGTTATAATATTGGCTTATTCCAGGGAAGAGGGAGACGTTATTAAGAGAAATCTTTAAAATAATTAAAAAGGTTACGGGTGGGTTTTAAGGTTCATTCTCATCTTTAGCAAAAAGGTTTTACCTTATTAAAGTAACGATTCCTTTTTGAAAAATTCCTTTATTCTGGTAATCGACTCCTTCCACAATCCAAACATAAACCTGGGAATCCTGCGGTGCACCTTTAAAAGTGCCGTCCCATCCTTTATTTAGTTCATTTGTTGAAAATATCAACAGGCCGCGGCGGTCATAAATTTTAAAATATTTAATAGCCTTCATACCAATCGGGATTGGCCTGAAAATATCGTTTATGCGGTCTCCGTTAGGCGTAAAAGCATTGGGAACATATAAACCAGGTTTTACTTTATAAACGATCACATTGATCGTATCAGTTGCCGTACAGCCGGCGGAGCTTTTTACCTGCAGAACATACTGCTGATTGTTCGATAAGATGGCTATCGGGTTAGCGATGGTTGTATTGTTTAACCCGGTCGGCGGAGTCCATGAAAAAACTTCGGCGCCGGTGCCGGATAATTGCAATGGCTGACCTTCAACGACTATCGTATCACGCGGCCCTGCGTCTGCCACGATATCTTCGACGCTTATCAAAACGGTATCAAATGCAGGTTTTGGACAACCCAAAATATCTCTTACGGTTACAATATATCTTATAGTTTGGGGCGGGGTAGTAATAGGATTTGAAATGACTGGATTATTTAAAAATGCAGGCGGACTCCATAAATACGAGCTTCCGCCGGTAGCATTAAGCTGGTAGCTGCCCGGAAAACAAATGGTAGCGTCTGCACCGGCATTTGCCTTCGGGTATGGCACTACGGCAATGTTTATATTTCCGGATGTATTGCATTTACCAATGCTTGCGGTCACTTGAAAATTAGTTTGTGTTGATGGAAAGGCAACGGGGGATTTTGCCGTGTCATTATCGACAAATGCAGAAGGAGTCCATAAATAATGGAGGCCATCGCTTTGTATATTTAGCCTGGCAGAATCCGTAAGGCAAATAGTAGAATCATTTCCTGTGTTCAATGTTACCTCGTCAACGACCTTTACCAAAACAGATTTGGTTGCTGTACAGCCAGGCGTTTCCGTTAAAGTAGCACTGTATGTAGTAGTAACTTTAGGACTTACAATCGGTGTGAAGCTGGTCGGATTATTAATATTGTATGCGGGAGTCCATAATATACTGCCCGTTCCTGAAGCAGTGAGCTGAAGATTATCGATAGAACAAATAAGTGTGTCGTTCGTTACAGCAAAAAGAGGTGTATCTACAATTGCAATGGTATCACTTATCGTTTTGAGACATCCCTTGCTGTTTGAAACCGTAAGCCGCACGGGATAATTGCCTATAGTTGTATAAGTGTAGGCAGGATTCTTTTTATTAGAAGTATCTCCGGAATTTACAGGGTCGCCAAAATCCCATCGCCACGAATCTACAAATCCATAATTAGTTTTAGTTAAATCAGTGAATTGAATATTCGTGTTTACGCATCGCCCGGTGTTTGTAAAATCAGGAAAAAACCCGGGATATACTTTTTGAATCTGAGTAGCCGAATCAGAACACTGTTGTCCCCGGTTAACTACCAACTTATAAATGTACGCACCGGTATCAGTGAATACATGTACGGGCTGCGCCAATGAAGACGTATCGGCTGTACCACTGCCGGGATCGCCAAAGGTCCAAAAAAACGTTTTGTTGAGAGGCGAACTGTTATCATTTTTGAAGGTTACATTAAATCCGTCGCACGAAACTCCCTGTGGATCCAGTTGAGCGCCTGCAAAATCGCAATCGGTAACATTTACAATAAAATCTTTTTTATGATCCTCTATTAACACCCCTTTTCTGTACGATTTTACAGACACGCAAACAACGTATTTACCTACATCTGGCGCGATGCCACTGATTATTCCTGTTTTAGGATCGATAGATGCAAGATTACCTAACGGGGCTGAATAAGAAAAGTTGTTTATATAATTTACGGAACCGTAAGGAGGATTAGCAGGATTAATATTCGCAGAATTTTGGGCCGTGCCGCCGTTATAAGCGGATGCAAACGAGTACACAAGAGAATCATTATCCTCGTCGGTTGCATTGAACTGTAAATTAAATGGTTTGTTTCTGCAGATTGCATCAATACTCGTGGAAAATTGAGGAGAATGATCAGCGACTATAGGAATGTCGCAGCTATAAGTGGAACCAGTGCCGCCCACGCCAGACGAATTGAATACATTGGCGAGGGGATTTACCCGGCAACAGGTTTGGTACGTTGCCGTGTAGCCGTTGGCGTTAAAAGGTAAATCAACCACCAAAATAAAAATTCCCACATGATAATCCAGGGTAGGAGGATTGGTAATGCATGATGGAAATGGGTTCACTGTTACCGATTGTTCAGTGCTCTTCGGCACATCGTAGGCCTGGTTAGTACCCGGAAATTGAAAACCATTATCATTATTAAATATTCCTATGAATACACTTACCGGCATAGCAGCGCCGGTTGTAAGCTGGTCGCGGAAAAGCTTTAAAGTAATTCTGTATTTATTTGTATTTTGGCTCGATCCCGGCCCCAGGTAATCGTAAATCATTTCTCCTCCAACAATATGGGCTGCTTTACACGGTAAAAACGTGAAAAAAAATAAACCGATAAGCAACACTTTTGCCATAGGTATGATTAATAAATTGCCGCCGATGCAGGCTTTAAATTACGCAAAAAAGACGTTCAGCGATTATTATTTTTTTTAAAAATACTATACAGTGCTGCTTCGGTTTATAAATAAAAAACGCCTGGATTAATTTCTTTAAAGAAATCGCCCATTAATATCGACGATGCTTCTTTTTCTTCCCACAAACCCATGTGTCCCGAACTTTTTAAAATATGAAAATGAGTTACAGAGGACAAATACGATTGCTGCAAACTTGATTGAAGAGGCACGGCATTGTCATACGCACCAGCTATTAAAAGTACCGGTTTTTTAAATGAGGTTAAAACATGAGACCGATCCGGTCTTTCTATCATTGTTTCATAATATTGAATTAAAACTTCAGCGCTAAAATTCTTTGAAAGTTCTATCAGCTCTTCAATTAATTCAGGTGATTCCTGTTTTGTTTTTTCTGAAAATAAATTTGGGCTCGTATTCTTTAAAAAACATTTAGGGCCATTTTTTTTGATAAACTCGATCCCCTTTCTCCTGGTCTCTTTTTTTTGTTCATCATCTGCATAAGAGGTTGAATGAAAGAGGCCAAGTCCGTCTAATAATTCAGGATAGTTTTCTGCAAAGGCCAAAGCTATGTAACCGCCCATACTGTGGCCAATTATAGTAAACGGAAAATCAGCTATTTTTATTTCAGCGTCAGCTATTGCTTTAATGGCATCGGCATAGTCTGTTATCGAAACTTTCCCTTCCAGCATTTCAGATTCTCCGCTGCCAGGTATGTCGGGAATTATTATACGAAAATTTTCTTTCAACATGTCAACCTGGTAATTCCAGATGGTTCCATTTTCCGCAAAGCCATGCAACAACATTACAGCTTTTCCATTTCCCTCTACCCGGTACACTATTTTTTTATTACGAAATATAACATGCTTCATATTTTATTTTTATTCTGCTGAAAAATATAAAATAAACTTCTGAAAATTAAGATAGCCACAATGGGCATGAGAGCAGGGTTCAAATGTTGCGGAAGAAAGAACCAGCAAAGAAGCAAGAGTATATTAAAAACAGCGTTCACCAGGAAAAATCTTCGGGCAAATTGTTTTTTGGAATGAATGTAAAATGCAGCAATTGCATGTGTGGGCCAGGCCCATAGTAAATTATAATTGTCCTTTGTCATCAGGTGGTCTGTGCCAATCCACATGAAAATTAAGAGAATACCAAGCAGCCCTGTGATGAAAAAAATAAATCCGTCGAACGCAAATAATATTCGTTGTATAAATACATTTTTTGAAAAGCTGAGAAATAAAATTATTAGAAATATACAGGTAAAAATAAACAGAGGATGTTCCGGAATATTTATTTTCTTCCTGGTTATGGGTGCATTAAAAAGATTGTGCTTTTCATATACCAAAGGTTTATTGCCCACTGTAGCACTATCGAAAGATTTCATCAGGTAATCAGGCAGGAACATAACTTCACGCGGTTTCATATCCACGTCAAGCCTTCGGCCTAATAAAATATCAATTCCAAGTTTGCTCCATGGCTTATCGTTATAATTAAGATATTCATAAATAAGATCACGAAAGGTAGCTTTGGTTTTTAATATCTCTTTAAAATGAACAGGAGATCCTGCTGCTTTTTCTGCTTTAAAATGAACAGGAGATCCTGCTGCTTTTTCTACAAGGTCCCGGAGCCTCGTGGTACAATTATCAAATGTAAAATCATACTTATAATACCGGCTTTGAGCCATCAGGTTAGCCTGGAGCAGCAAAAGCATATTGTATTTCTCTGCGCAGCTTAAGTTTAATACCTGTTCAGTAATTTCCCGGTTTTCCTCCTTGTAAGGGTAAATAAAGGAATCAAAATTATCGGTTGATAAATAATATAAAAGTTTTCCGCGAATAAATTTTGTATAAAATCCCGGTTCCTCAAAATTAAAGGTCCCATAATTGAAAACGATATCGCTATGGCTACCGGTGTCGGTTATTCGAATCGCGCTGTGCCCGAAACTGCTGTAGAGATCTTCACCCGGTGAACACGTTAATAAACTTATCCGGAGATTGCATGAATCAGTTTGCGAAAACGCTTTGGTAGAAAATAAAAGTATACATATTGCAAAAAGTGCGGCAATACTATTTTTTAAAAGCTTCATTTGTGTCGGGTATCGGGTATTAAAAGCTATGAAATCAATGATTCAGTATCCCCGTGCTGAATTTATAATTTTCTCAATTTTCAATTTTCAATTTTCAATTCCTTTCTACCTGCTATAATTCGGCGCCTCCCTTGTAATTTCTATGTCATGCGCGTGACTTTCTCTCATTCCCGCATTTGTTATTTTTATAAAAGTCGCCTGTTGCAGGGAAGGAATATCCTTAGCGCCGCAATATCCCATACCTGCACGTAATCCGCCTGTAAATTGATGTACTACTTCAGACAGGAAACCTTTATAAGCAACCCGTCCTTCTATGCCTTCAGGAACAAATTTTTTGGCTTGCTCTTCGCCATCCTGGAAATATCGGTCGCTGCTTCCTTGTGCCATGGCGCCTAATGAACCCATGCCGCGATACTGTTTAAATTTTCTTCCTTCGTAAATGATAGTTTCGCCCGGGCTCTCTTCTGTTCCGGCAAAAACACCTCCCATCATTACACAACTTGCACCGGCGGCTATAGCCTTTATCATATC
>JALZAJ010000558.1 GCA_030948465.1 Bacteroidota bacterium | reverse complement strand
CTGTCTGTCTTCTTGTTTAAGCTGTCGAGCTTATTTATTAACGTATCAGTTCTTTGAGAGAATCCTGCCGCCGGCATTGATAACAATAACAATAGGCATAGTCGTAAGTTCAGGCGCATAGTTTTTATAACGGGTTGTTTTTTTGTGATTAAGACATTCGAAGAATGGTGTTTGCCGATTGATTACTTAGATAATCCAAAAGGTTATCCATGCTTAAAAGCATAGTTGACCTGTTGTTATAAAAGGTTGGGTGTAAAAGGTTAATCTGTAAATATTTAATTTGCGACAATTTTTTTCGGGCGGTTGAAACTAAAAGCTAATTCTGGATTTATTCTGAATTAAGCCTGCCGGTTAATAATTTTTTCATTTCCTAATGGTGAAAATAGAAACGTATTTACCCAACCTTTTTTTAATCCCCATCAACTATGATAGTTAATTCCGTTGTTGTCAATTTCAAAATATGATTAATTTATCCTGTGCTGCCATACCTGTTTTATTTGCTTTTCTTGTAACGTTAAATTCAACATTTAGTGATACTGATAGCTCGCCGGTTTCTCTTATTTCCAATACCATGCATGCCTTCCATGAAAATAAGGAAGACGCCATAGTAGGCAAATGGATCACTGTTGAAAAAAATGTTGCCGTTCAGGTGTATAAGCTGAACAATAATTACAGGGCAAAAATTATTTGGTTTAAGATCCAAGACACCACCAGGCCCATGAATACGAGAACGGATGAAAAGAACCCCAACCCTGCGCTGCGCAACCGAAAATGGCTGGGTATGGAGGTGTTGCACGGGCTAAAGTATAATGCCAGCGACGATGAATGGCAGGATGGAATTATTTATGACGCAAAGCATGGACGGGAGTGGGATGCAGTAGCATGGATCGGCCCGGATGGATTATTGAAAGTAAAAGGTTATTGGGTTTTCAAATTCATTAGTGAAACGCTGACCTTTAAAAGAGTTCAGGAGGAATGATTTTAAAAAAAACTGAATTTATATATCAATAATTTATTTCACTTTGAATCACCACAATCCGCAACGGGAGTTTAGATTTATGTGTTATGAGAGATAAAAAGATATTACTACTTTGGATGTGGAGGAATTCGATCTTCTCTCGAATATGGAATCAATTTACCGCTTACAGAACAAATGGCTGTTGCAAAAGAAGGGCTTGATAATATTGAACATGTTCTTAATGAGAAAAGTACCTGTTGTACTTTATTTACAACCTCAAATTTTGCCCGCGCATTTCCTGATGAAATAGGAGTGCTTTCAAAAATCATGAAAATGCTTCTCAAACATTTTACCATTCATCTTTCAGGCGGAATTCCCCGAATGAAGAAAATAGACGGTGGTGGATAAGGGAAGCTGGATAGATTTATGATTTTTCATTGAACCCAACATGGGTACCCGGCGGCGACATAATATTTCATCATATACCTTAAGAAAAAATCGGGAACTGTATTGTTTGATAAATTTAACTGGCTTATATTGATTTAAAAAATGAAGGTGAGCTTTCAACGAGAATCATTTTTAATTTCACCTGAAGAAAAAGTAAAATTTAATTAACCATTGACAAACCAAACCTTTTGCTCAATTATATTTTTATATTTTTAGATGATTAAATATTTATTCCAATACCTTGCTAAACCTCGTTGTTATGATTGTGGAAAAAATTAAATGGACAACCCGGTTTCCCAAAAATGAGCACTGGAAGACACACTTTCCGGTGATAATCTGGTACGCATTTGCGGCAATCGGAGCACTTTTAAAAATCCGTCTTGGCGAAAGCAAGTATAACAATTTTATAATTTTCAGGCAAGTCTTCTGGCATACAATTCATCAAACAAATTTATATTCAGAATATCCTTCAGAATATTTTGACACGAATCATTACGGGCCTCTTTTCAGCGTGGTCATCGCGCCATTCGCAATAATGCCTGCTGCCGCAGGAGTGTTTTTTTGGAGCATGGCGAATGCGGCAATTTTGTTATATGCCATAAGACAACTTCCCATAAGCTTTAAAAATCAAAATGTAATATTATTGATTGCGGCAGTTGAAATGATGACCTCCATTGAGAACGCTCAATTTAATTGTATGATGACTGCGTGGATTATTTTATCCTATATCCTGGTGCAAAAGGAAAAAGATTTTTGGGCTACCCTGTTTATCGTCGCTGGTATTCTGGTAAAGCTTTATGGAATAGTTGGCTTATGCTTTTTCTTATTTTCAAAGCATAAAGTTCCATTCATACTCACGTTTATTTTTTGGCTTGTAATATTCTTTTTCTTACCCATGATACTATCTTCATTTTCTTTTGTGGTTCAATCTTATGTTGATTGGTATCATTCGCTAATAGAAAAGAATGCTCAAAATGTCATTAATGAAGATGGCAATATTAATCTATCTGTGATGGGGTTGATAAACCGTATCGGGAGAGTTCAGATACAAAATATAACTGTATTGGCTCCTGCGGCTATCTTATATACATTGCCATTTTTAAGATTTGATCAGTATAAAAACATAGCCTTCAGGCTTTCTTACCTTGCTTTACTTTTAATAGGCGTAGTAATATTCAGCAGTTCTGCAGAAAGCGCCACGTATATAATTGCTATGACCGGCGTGGGTATCTGGTTCATTTTGCAACCGAAAAATGTATTAAATGTTTCTCTCTTAATTTTTGCTTTAATTCTAACGAGTTTATCGCCAACTGATCTAATGCCAGTATATTTAAAATTAAATCTCATTTTTCCCTATGGCCTTAAAGCGTTGCCATGTGTTTTTATCTGGATTAGCCTTATATATGGTTTGCTCACAAAAAATTTTGCTAATGCTAAACTCGTTTCATGAATAAGTGCATTTCTATAGTAATACCGGTTTATAATGAAGGGAAAAATGTAGAAGAAATTGTTAGGTCTGTCCAGGATGTAACATCCAGTTTACCTTATGAATGTACCATTACCTTTATCGATGATGGAAGCGATGATAGCACTTTGGAGATTATCAAGGAACAGTGTCTTTTAAATATGAATATCTCCTTCATTTCCCTATCAAGAAATTTTGGTCATCAAAATGCGATCAAGGCAGCGTTGGATTACTGTACCGCCGATTGTGTTATTACAATGGATGGAGATATGCAGCATCCACCTGAACTAATTCCGCAGTTAATAGAAAAATGGGAGGCGGGAAACGATATTGTTTATACTGTGAGAAAAGACAGTAAAAAGTTGTCCGGTTTCAAAAGAAAAACCAGCAGCATTTTTTATAAGTTATTAAATTACTTATCCGGAATAGAGATTGAAGAGGGAACTGCTGATTTTAGATTGCTTGATAAAAAAATAGTAAATGTCCTTTGCAGCTTAGAAGAAGACAATCTTTTTTGGAGAGGGCTTGTAAAATGGATTGGATTCAGGCAGGCTTCTATAGAATACTCGCCCGCATTAAGAAAATTTGGCAAATCGAAATACACATTTAAAAAAATGGTGAGTTTTGGTTTGAATGGAATTACTTCTTTTAGCACAAAGCCTTTGACAATCGCAATTTATTTAGGATTTATTTGTGCATTATTATCGCTCCTTTATATTCCTTATGTTCTCTGGAGCATATATACCGGACGTGCTATTTCCGGCTGGGCATCTTTAATTGTTACTATTGTTTTTTTCGGAGGGTTGCAATTGATGATTTTGGGGATATTAGGAATTTATCTCGGGAAATTATTTATGCAAAGCAAAAAGAGGCCACACTATATAATTAAAGAAAGCGCGGTCGCCCGCAGGGTGTTGAAACATAGATAGAGTTTGAAATATCAATCCGGTTAAAACCCGATACAATTGAGGAGAAGCAAGCCTTGCCATTCCGATTTTCCATCAGTATATTTTCTTAAAAACCAAAAGACAGCAGTAACAAAATTGATCGGTGCTTCTACAAAGAAATCTTCGTGTTTATTTACCTTTCCCTGCTCAATCCTAAAAGAATGGTTCTTGCTGATTCGGTTGCATCCGGAATATCATTCATGGTAGACGGATCCAAAGGATTGCAACGATGGGAGAGGGAAAGATTGTCAAAATTGATTAGATAGAAAGATGGCTTAACGACGTATTTGTTTTTGTTTGCTGCAACCAGTTGTAAACAATTTTTAATAAGTCGTGATATTAATCCAAAAAGATTTTAAAAAGAAATGACCTGGAGTCTGCAAATATTTCTGAAAAGAAATCATTCAGCATCGTGAAAAAGGTTATCACGAAAAGAATACAATTCAGAAATTATTTTTAATTGAGATATGGTGATTAATAAAATTTACATTAAAAACCAAATCGATAAATAATGTATAAGAATGCAACGAGCCCGAGAATTACTGTTTATAATTCATCAGCATTAGATTTTTTCCCTCCCCTGGCAAGATAATAAATAGGTATGCCGATTAAAGTAATAAAAAGACCAGGCCACGTAAACTTCGGCTTATAAATAATGAGTAAAACACAGAAAGTGATTCCCATCATAATATAGATAATGGGAAGCACAGGGTAACCAAATGCTTTGTATGGCCGCGGAATGTTCGGTCTCTTTTTTCGCAAAATGAATATGCCTGAAATGGTGAGCATGTAAAAGCACACCACTACAAATGAAATCATATCGAGAAGGTCGCCATACTTGCCGCTTAAGCTCCAGGCGCAGGCAAAAATACATTGCAGCCATAAGGCATAAGATGGAACTGCAAACTTATTAAGCGTGCCTGCCCTCTTAAAAAACAAACCATCTTTTGCCATTGAATAATATACCCTCGCACCTGCCAGTATCAGGCCGTTATTACAACCAAATGTTGATATCATAATCATTAAGGCAATGATGATGGTGCCTGCATTATGAAACATCGCTTCAGCCGCGGCAACACCAACCCTGTCTTTGGATGCTGTTGCTATGTCGTGCAAAGGAAGTACGGCGATATACGCTAAATTGGTACACACATAAATAATGGTAACTATCAATGTTCCGAGAAAAAGACTGAGGCCTATATTCTTTTTAGGATTTTTTATTTCACCGGCAATGAAGGTTACATTATTCCACGAGTCGCTGCTAAATACAGAACCAACCATCGCTGCGGCAACAGCGCCGGCAGCCGCTATGGCAGCATAGTCCGAGAAACTTCCATCCGTATTTAGTTTGTGTAAAGACCATGCATCTTGCCAGTTCGCATTCCACACATTTGAATTCGCCATGATAAGCCCGGCAATTATCAACCCGAATAAACTCAATAGTTTGGTAAGGGTAAAAGTTGTCTGAATAATTTTACCATGTTTAAGGCCACGCGAGTTTATAAATGTAAGTAAAACGATCACCGCAATGGATAATAATTGCGCTGATGATATGGTGGTAAACTTTAGATTGAACACAATATTATCTTCACTAAACTGCGGCAAAATATAAGCAGTGAATTTTGCAAAGGCAACGCCCACCGCAGCTATGGTAGCTGTTTGTATTACAGCGAAAAAACTCCATCCGTATAAAAACCCAATGAGCGGGTTAAATGCTTCTTTTAAATATACATACTGCCCACCGGCCTTCGGATACATGCCGCTTAATTCTCCATAACTCAAGGCTGCGGTCACTGTCATGAATCCTGTAATTATCCAAACTAATATCAGCCATCCTGCGCTGCCAACATTCCGGGTGATATCCGAACTCACTATAAAAATACCCGAGCCAATCATTGAGCCAGCAACGATCATTGTTGCATCCAGCAAACTTAAGGCTGGCTTAAATGAATGAGATTCTGCTTCCATAAAACGCTATATTTAAATTAAGCATAGGATTAAAAATGCTATTGCTTAAAAATATTTCTAAAGGCCTTCAGAAATTTACTCTTCTTCTCTAATACCCTACATATATTAACCCGTTTTTTAAAAAATTCAAATTCCGTTGGTAATTTTAGTATATGAAAATAGT
>JALZAJ010000581.1 GCA_030948465.1 Bacteroidota bacterium | reverse complement strand
CTTCTGGCCAAAGAGTTTCATAGCCGTTGATAATATGGTTTCTTTTGCGTCCATTTTAACTTGAAGCGCAAAGTTAAACAGTTGTTTGAAATTAAACAAACGTTTAATTAAATTTTTTAAAAAATATGAGATCCCTTGCAAATCGAACTATTAATTTAAATCGCATCTTTGTAAATTATTTATTCTAAAGATTGATCTTCAACGCATGTACGAATTATTCTTTCAAAGCTTTACTGAAAAAAAAATTTCACTTACTACGGAAGAAAAGGAAGCGATTAAAACTTACCTGCTTCCAAAGAAGCTGCGAAAAAAACAATACCTGTTGCAGGATGGAGATGTTTGCAAAACGATTGCTTTTGTCGAAAAGGGTGCATTAAGAGAATACTCTGTCGATGAAAACGGGGCGGAGCACATTATCCAATTTGCCATAGAAGGTTGGACCATTTCTGATATGTTTAGTTTTCTTACCGGCGAACCAGCTACCTATAATATAGATGCAATAGAAGATTCGGAGCTGGTGCTGATCAGTAAATCGGCTAATGAAGAATTAATGCAGCGATTTCATAAATATGAAACCTATACGAGGCTACAGATAACAGGCGCCTACTTGGCCATGCAAAAACGATTGAACTCAATTAATACTTTATCCCTCGAGGAACAATATCTTAATTTCACGACATTATATCCAAATATTGTGCAACGGGTGCCACAACACATGATTGCATCTTACATGGGGCTTCAGCCGGAAACCCTTAGCCGCATCAGGCGCAAAATATCAGTTAACAAATAATATTTCTCTAATGGTTATTTAAAAATCATTGATCCAAATCAATGGTTTTTCTTGCTTGCACGCAATGGAACACGGCACCGGTTTGTGGTAGTTTTGCTTTATCAAAAGAATTTGAATGAGAACAAAACAAACCATCATGATAATCGGAGCTACGGGCAGGATGGGCTCCGCGATCTCGAAGAGTTTGTCAAAAGGAAATTACAGGCTGCTTCTGAATGGAAAGGATCATGATAAAATAATTGGCCTTATCAACGAAATTAAAATTGTGAATCCTGCAGCGGATATTGAAGCTATTGATTGTTCTTTTGATGGTTGCTGGGAAGCAGACATTATTATTTCTGCCGTCCCTTATTTCGCAGAAAAAGAAATAGCACAAAGAATTAAAGAAGTAGCCAATCAAAAGATTGTAATAAGTATAGCTAATCCTTTGAATGAAAATTACGATGGATTACTAACCGCGCCGGATACAAGTGCAGCAGAAGAGTTGCAAAGGGAATTGCCTAATTCGAAAGTTATAAAAGCATTTAACACCACGTTCGCCGCCGATTTTTCCGCGCCTGTAATTGATGGCAAACAGGCAGATGCTTTTATCGCCGGTAATGATAAAGATGCTTTGGAAAACGTAGCAGAGATGATACTGACGGCAGGCTTCAATCCGATCATTGCGGGCGATTTATCGGTAAGCAGAACATTAGAAAACATGCAGCTTTTACTAATTCAATTAAGTAAGAAATACAATTATGATGGATTGGCAGGCTGGAAAATTTTACACAATTAAATAAAATAAAAACCCGAATTATTAGATGCATTAGAATGGCGTCACGTTTCAAAAAAAGATGACCCGCGAAAGGTGCCTTCATCATTAATCATCAATTAAACGCAAAAAAAAACAACATGAAAAAGATTTTAGCAACCAACCCATCGAATATATATGCCTTGATTGCAAGGATTTTCCTGGGTATAGTAATATTCCCTCACGGTGCTCAAAAATTGTTTGGATGGTTTGGCGGGTTCGGATTTAGCGGAACGATGGGCTTTCTAACTACTGCGAAAGATTTACCATGGATTGTGGCTTTCCTTGTCATATTGATAGAATTCTTCTCAGCGCTCTTTTTAATTTTTGGCTTCTTAACAAGGTTGGCGGCCTTTGGAATAATTGCCAATTTCTTAGGTGTCGTTTTTTCCACGCATATTCAGAACGGGTTTTTTATGAACTGGGGCATGCAACCTGATAAAGGCGAGGGGTACGAATATTTTATTCTTTTATTTGGCCTCGCAATCATTTCATTAATCGCGGGTGGTGGTAAAGCAAGTGTAGATGCTGCGATAACAGCCAATAAATCGTACAAATAAAAAACTGCATGAGCAATAACGAAGCCGCATGAAAAGAAAACAATTTTTAAAAACAATTGTAACAGGAGTAACAGGTATGACAACATTATCAGCATTTAAAAATTTTACAAATGATTTAAAGGAACAGGAACAAGTTATGCCCGTTCTTTTCATCGGCCATGGTTCACCTATGAATGGTATTGAAGATAATGAGTTCAGCGAAAGGTGGAAAGCGATGGCCAGGGAGATTCCAATCCCTGCTGCTGTTTTAGTCGTTTCGGCACACTGGTTTACAAAGGGCACTCAAATTACCGCAATGGATTTTCCGAAAACTATTCATGATTTTGGCGGGTTTCCTAAGGAACTGTTTGATGTGCAATATAACGCTCCCGGCAACCCGATATTGGCGAAAGAAATGGTTGGTTTACTGCATTCAGCTCATGTGGAACTTGATCATGACTGGGGCCTGGATCATGGCACGTGGACGGTGGTAAAGCATATGTATCCCGATGCAAAAATTCCGATATTACAATTGAGTATCGATTATACAAAAGGGCCGCAATATCATTTTGACTTAGCAAAAGAATTGTATGCATTAAGAAAGAAAGGGGTGTTGATAATTGGCAGCGGAAATATGGTCCACAACCTTAGAATGGTTGCCTGGGATAAGATGAATGAATCCGGATACGGGTATGACTGGGCGCTGAAAATGAATGATACTTTTAAGCATTTGATTTCAGATGGAGACTTTAAGCCATTGATCAATTACGAAAGTTTAGGCATCGAATCGAAGCTGGCAATTCCTACACCGGAACATTATTTGCCTTTGATGTACACCTTAGGCCTGAAGGGAAGTAATGATGCCGTTTCATTTTTCAATGATAAAGCAGTTGCAGGTTCCTTAACCATGACCTCGGTAAAAGTTGGATAAAAAAGGTTTGATATCAATAATTTATAATTTTAAAAAGTAAAACAATGGAAAAAACAAAATGGGTAATTGATCCCTCACATTCAGAAATTGGATTCAAAATAAAGCACCTTATGATCACGAATGTAAAGGGTGTATTTAAAGAATTTGAAGCAAGCATTTACACAACAGACGATGATTTTATGACTGCGGAAATTGATTTTTGGATGGACCCGGTGTCTATTGATACAGGCAGCCCTGACCGGGATGCACATCTCAAAGGACCCGATTTTTTCGATGCAGAAAATCATAAAGAGATAACATTTGTAGCCAACACGTATGAAAAAGTTGACAATGACGACAGCTATGAATTATATGGCGATTTAACCATCAAAGGAATTACAAAAAGAATAAAATTAGATGTGGAATTCGGCGGAGTGATGAAAGATCCCTGGGGAAATGAAAAGGCGGGATTTAGCATTAATGGAAAAATAAACCGGAAAGACTGGGGACTCAACTGGAATGCAGCATTAGAAACAGGCGGCGTTTTATTAAGCGAGGACGTTCGCATTAATTGCGAAGTGCAATTACTAAAATCAGATGAAGTACCCGTAACCGTGTAAATAGAATTTTTGACGGAAACCAGTGTATCACCTGAGCAAAATTTTCAAGCCGGTTCCAATATGAATAATCTTCGTAGATTAAGCACCTTCAGCAAAATAAATTACTGAAGGTGCTTTTTTAATATAATCAGCTCAATGTTGCTTCCATAGAAATATCAGCCTTCAATAATTTCGATACAGGACAATTTTCTTTCGCATTTTTAGCACTTTCTTCGAATTGCTCTTTGGTGATGTTTGGAATTTTTGCTGTTACCGTAAGATGAGATTTTGTAATAACTCCATCTGCTAATGTGATACCGCATTTGGTCTCAATTTCATCTGCTGTAAATCCGCCTTCCTGCAATACGAAGCTTAACTTCATCGTAAAGCAACCTGCATGTGCTGCAGCAATAAGCTCTTCCGGATTGGTGCCTACTCCATCTTCGAACCTTGATTTATAAGAATATTGCGTTTTATCCAGCACGGTACTTTGAGTGCTTAATGTACCCTTACCTTCTTTACCAGTTCCCTGCCATACGGCTGTTGCATTTCTTGTCATAATTTAAATGTTTATTGGTTTGTTAGTTAATTAGTTTATTAGTTTATTAGCAATCCGTTCAATCAATTCCTGTTCCCCATTTAAGGGATAGGGGTAATAGGTTTTACTCCGGAAATTCCGATGAAGGAACTCTTACAATTCCCCTGCCATTTATAAGATGCCACGTTTTAAAATCCTGCGGTGCATCAAGGCCATCACCATCAAGAATGTGAGTTTTTGTTCTTATGCGAACGGGCTTATCTGTATAAAATTCCTGTCCCTTTCTGGACCTGTCCCAATATAATTCATTACAGTACAGGGTGTCTCCCTTTATATTAAATACCACCACACTGTCTCTCAGGTAAACCTTGCTTTCTGTTTCCATATACCTGCCATAACGGGCGTTAAGCTTGCTTTCCACGTGAAGCGAATCATCATAAAAATCGGTATGCAATGTTTTAGTGAATTCAAGATAGGGAATGCTATCCTGGTGGCGAAGCATAAGAGGAGCCGTAAGCCTCGCCTTGGTTTTGTCGCCCAATGAATAAATAATATCCACTTCTTTAGCTTCTTCCACGCCTATTCGTTTTGATGTGATCTTTTGAATATCTTCCAGCGAGTTTTCACAGGAACAAATAAAAAAGCAGCTCATCAAAAGAGCTGCTTTAAAAAAGTTTTTATGCAAGTTATTGTAACTCATTCTTCATCAAAAAAAATTAATTGAATTTACGCCTTACAAACCAATTCCTGTCGCTTAATGAAAACCCGACTCCCACCCGAAAGGTGTTTTCTTTTATATTATTACTGTTGTTTCCGCGATTACCATACTCAAGAGAAAGGCTCATGAAACTGTATTGATAATCATAAAAGCTGTGTCTTAGCTTTAATGGGAAAGTGCCTCCCAGGCTCACTGTATAAACCGGTAAATTTTTATCGGCAGAGATATAATCTTTTCCAAAAGAAATTCCCGCCCGGTATCTTACGTTACTAAAATATTTTGGGGAACCGGCAGGTGAGGGGAAATATTGAATTCCAAATTTTCCAAGCCAGCTATTTTTAACCAAATCCTTCTGCCCAAAAAACCGGTAATTATCCCATTGGGTAGTTTCAATGTCGGCGCCTAACAGCACATGTTCTTTCTCAAGAGTAAACCCGGCGCCTATACTTGAGGGCAATTGCACTTTTCCTTTCTGTCCTGTATTTTCGTAAACACTGTCAATTTTATCAGCGCTGCCGGTGTTTGCATTATAGTTGAAGGTTTGTACACTATTGTCTTTACTGGCATTAAATTGCTGCTGAAGATTTCCATAAGCGCCAAATCTTAAATACCCGCCTTTTACCTTTACAGCATATTGAACACCTGCATTGAAAAATGCACCGCCGAACCGTGTCTTCACGTTATAATCAGCTTTATAATAGTAATTAGTAATGGAATCTATAAAAATTAATTTGGTGTCGTAGTTCTTTTCTCCAAAAAGATAACCCGTATTAAACCCAATGCTAAAATTTTTTATTTTAAGCGCAGAACCGATATAGGCTTCACTGATACCGCCGCTCCCTTCATATACGCTGGCAACACTGTCAATTGAATTACGCGTTAATGCATTTATCTTATAATTGATCTTACTTATTGGTTTTAATCCAAAAGCTAAACCCCACGCGGTTTGTTTGGCTTCCGCTTTCTTATTTCCGCTTAGTAAAGGAAAACCTACCTGGAGGTAAGAAATGATCCCATTATTCGATTTAAAGCTGCCTAAAGGATTTTGGCTTTTTATCACTCTTCCATCATATTCAATACCCACATCCAACGTAGTATATACCAGGTTGCTGTAGGTGGCCGGGTTGTTATTATTTATAGTTACAGGATCTGTAAAACCGGCTGATATACCTCCCATTCCCCGGTTAAGAATATTGCCGGAAGGAACCAGGTTGCCAATTCCGTAACGGGAGTATGGTGAATTTTCCTGGGCAAAGCAGAACAACGGTAAAGCGGCAAGGAAGAAGCAGGTAAGTTTATATTTTGGTTTCATCATTTTGTTCGCTAATAGCATACAGCCCTTTAAAGATCAGATCGGGGTCGGCAAATATCTTATTTTTAAGGAGATGGGCAAAATAGGCCGTATCTCCGCCGGTTAAAAGCACGTTAAAGTTGTTGAATTTTTCCGCATATTTCCCAATAATACCATCAATTTCAACTGCCAATCCCAATAATATCCCGCTTAAAATGTTGGTACGGGTATCATAACCTATCAACGGGAAGTTCCAATCTGGCTTTATTAGTGGCAGCATAGCTGTGTAATTATGTACAGATTTAAAACGCATTTCCATGCCCGGTGAAATACTTCCGCCCAGGAAACTATTATATCTATTTATAAAATTGTACGTAACACAACTGCCTAATCCTATCACCAGGTTATTTTTCCCTTTATAAAAATAAACGGCTGCGGCTGCAAGAGCGAGACGATCCGCTCCAATAGTTTCCGGTTTACCAACCGGCGTGGTAAAGGGTAATTTGCTGGCAAAACTAAGTTTGTGAAAACGGGATTGTGTTGCCAGGTATGTTTCAATGGCTTCATCATGGTCAATTACTGATGAAAGAATTGTTTTGGCGGGATGAAATTTGTTAACCAAAGTATCAATGGTTTCTAACTTACTATTTTCCAAATGAATTACTTCAGTTAGCCGATCGCCCGTAAAATAACCGCATTTAAGCCGGGTGTTTCCAAAATCAAAACAAAGAGTTGATTTATTCAAAGTAATTCAGTTTTGATAATGAAAACCAATGAAAAATTGATACCGCGAAATCAGGATATATTAAAAGAGCTTAAATTTTTGAAATGTCCGTTTAATTTTATTTTCTCTTTTAACGACTCCATTTCAGCAACCACGGGAAGCACTTTGGCAAGATGCCGTTTTAAATACTCCTGCCGTTGCAGTTCATTCATAAGAGAAAGGAGCTCATATTCGCCTTCCAGTGTAAGTCCGGCATGGTGAGCAACATCATAACTCCATAAATTATCTTCATCTTTTAAGAAGGGTTTCGACACTTTCAGTAACCGGTGAAGTTCCTTTATGGCCACGATCACTTTATCCATTAATTCTCTTTTCCCATGCTCTGTGTTTTCAAGATAGCTTACAATGGCTCCGTTGTATAATTTTCCGGGCACCTCCTTTATTATTTCTAATATCCTTATTATACTTTTTCCTTTTGTTTTAATGTCCATTTCACCGGTGTCATATAACCTGGATATTTCTGTGATTTCCACGAGACTGCCTAACTCAGTCATCTTGTTTTCAATAACTACGGGTATTCCAAAAGGTTTTTTTTGCTGGTGACATTCATTGATCAGTTGCTTATACTTTGGCTCAAAAATATGAAGGTTCAAATCTTCTCCCGGATATACAACAATTGCCAAAGGAAATATCGGCACAAAATTGGTCATAGATTGCGTATTTTACAGTTTGCAAATTTACAAATCAAATCAGAAAACATCCTTTCCTTTAAATCATGTTATCTTATAAGCACGTAATACCAATTGAAAATTATTATTTTAATTTTGGTTTATACTTCCCTTTAGCCTTTCTATAATTTAATAATTTTTATCTTGGGTTGATAACGTTACCCTCACATATCTTAATAAGCCGCACAGATAGCATTGGAGATGTGGTTTTGACCCTGCCACTTGCAAAAGTTTTAAAAGATTACTTTCCTAAAGTTTGCGTTAGCTTTCTTGGAAAAAATTACACGAAACCCATAATAAATTGCTGCAGGTATGTAGATGAATTTATTAACGTTGATGATTTTCTTAACTATGATAATTATTCAAAATTATCCAGGCCGGACGCTATTATACATGTGTTTCCTTCCAGGGAGATCAGTAATCGTGCGAAGCAATTAAAGATCCCGTTACGGATCGGCACCACGAACCGTCTTTATCATTGGCAATCCTGCAATGAACTGGTTAAATTAAGCAGGAAAAATTCACAGCTTCATGAAGCCCAGCTCAACCTGAAGCTTTTAAAGCCATTAGGTATTGACAGGGATTTTTCTTTGGAAGAAATTGAAACTTCCTTTGGCTTAACAAATATGCAACCGCTGGAAAAAAAGTTTGCTGATCTGCTTAATCCAAACAAATATAACCTGATCCTTCATCCTAAATCACAGGGCAGCGGAAGAGAGTGGGGGCTGGAAAATTTTATTGAACTGATCAGGTTGCTGGACAAAAATCGTTTTAAAATTTTTATTTCAGGAACGGCAAAAGAACAACCTGCTTTACAACCCTTGTTCAGTGAAGTCGGGCATTGGGTTACAGATACCACCGGAAAGATGCCCCTTTCGCAATTTATTTCCTTTATTAACCAATGTGATGGCCTTGTGGCAAGCAGTACCGGACCTATCCATGTTGCGGCCGCATTAGGTAAAGATGCGTTTGGGCTTTATCCGCCGATACCGCCGGTGCATCCCTTCAGATGGAAGCCTGTTGGTATTAAATCGCAGGTATTTGTTTTGCAAAAAGATTGCAACGATTGCAGAAATAATCCTTTAGCCTGCAGTTGCATGCATCTCATAAAGCCTGCCTGGATAAAAGAAGCGCTGGAAAAAGTACAGCTTGATAAATTCAGTTTATAAAATTTCATATACCGCTTAAAAAAACCGCTATTGACTACTTGATCTTGAAAAACATTTTAAGGCAAAAAAGATACCTGTGAATGGTTGAATATTTTTTTACAGCAAGAAGAACACGGTGATGCAGGAAAAAAATTATAGATCGTTTTAAATTATTCGACAACGAAAAGCTGCTATAGCTTTTAACCAGTGCTAACAAGACTTTTTTTTCGTGAATCCTATTCTCAGGGCAGGCATCATAAAATGCTTGTATCCTTCTCCTGATCTTTTTCTTTTCAATTTTTTTACGTTCAGATCTCTTCTGATTGATCATCCTTTTTCTCTTGCCGCCCACGATACCTGCTACATTATTTTCGTGTTGGCGATATAACACCAGCGGCTCGGGCAAATATTTCATTCCGCCGTAAAATGTAGATAGATACGGGAGCCACCAATCCGGCGGAATAACATCCAGAAAGGGGAAAGATTTATCTAAAAAAGATTTCCTGCAAAGCATTGTATGGGCATATATTCTACAGAAAACAGAGAGCTGAAGGCAATTATTCCATGATTTAAAATTTACATAATCAGATATTTTTGTTTCTTTTTTATTCAAATTTTCATCGGTTAATATCGAGTCGCAATAGATGATGGGATAATCCTCAATTGCCTTTACCATTTTTTCTATTTTATAAGGATCCCAATAATCATCCTGATCACAAAAGGACACAAACTCTCCCTCAGCCAACCGGCATCCCTTTTCAAAATTTTTTATAAACCCAATGTTTATTTCATTGAAAAAAACTTTCATGTTGGAACGTTCGCGTGCAAAGTCGCTAAGTATTTGCCGGGTATTATCTGAACTGCGATCATCTACAGCGATAATTTCAATATTTGTATAGGTTTGTTTAAAAAGTGAATCGAGCTGTTTGTCAAGGTATGATTCGCCGTTATAGGTTGCTATCACGATAGA
>JALZAJ010000576.1 GCA_030948465.1 Bacteroidota bacterium | reverse complement strand
GCCGCTTTTTGACAGCCTTCAACGACCTGTTCAAATTACTGAAACGGATCTTAATAATGATTCAAAACCAGATTATCTTATTTGCGAATTTGGATATATCACCGGGTCATTATCGTGGATGGAAAATGTTGGAAATAAAAAGTTTGTTCGTCATGTGTTGCGACCTTTGCCAGGCGCCATTAAAGCCTATATCACTGATCTTAATCATGACGGCCTGCCGGATATTTTAGCCCTATTCGCCCAGGGAGATGAATCTGTTATTCTTTTCACCAATAAAGGCAAGGGCGAATTCAGCCAGGAACAGGTACTGCGGTTTCCGCCTTCGTATGGATCTTCCTATTTTGAGCTGGACGATTTTAATAACGATGGGTATCCTGACATTTTATATACGTGTGGTGATAACGCCGATTTTTCTCCGGTATTAAAACCTTATCACGGAGTATATATTTTTATAAATGATAAAACGAATCATTTCACTCAAAAATATTTTTTTCCGATTCATGGATGTTATAAAGCAATGGCCATGGACTTCGATGGCGACGGTGATCTCGACATTGCGGCCATTTCTTTCTTTGCTGATTATACGCACCAGCCCGAAGAAGGATTTGTGTATCTAAAGAATACCGGAAACCTTAACTTTTTGCCTTTTACGCTGCCGGGCACTGAAATTGGAAGATGGCTAACGATGGATGCAGGAGATATGGACGGAGACGGAAAAATAGATATCGTTTTAGGTAATTTTTCTATTGGTCCGGTTATAAACAAACCTGCGGAGAATTGGAAAAAATCTCCCCCGTTTATTATTTTAAAAAACCTGGGACAATAATAGATCAATAAATACTAAATCAGATTTAATGTTTTCGTTTAGGCTTGACTGGGAGTTAATAATTTTTGTTTGAATAAATAAGTGTATATTTTATTTTAATGTTACTTTTTGCGCTTAACCTTTTGCTTTTCTGAACGATTATTTTATTGATCATTAATGAAAATTTGAACTTATTTTTATTTTTAAAAATCTGATAATGAAGAAGCTTATTTTACTCCCTGCTTTGATAATGTTTTCTTTTTTTGCTAATTGCCAAAACAAAAACGTTGAGGAACTTTTATTGCCGCAACCGGTTTCTGTAAAGCAAGGCAATGGCAGCTTTTTAGTGACTAATAAAACTAATATCCAAATTCTTTCGCCCGATCCGGATGCGAAGCGTGTGGCCAATTTTCTTTCTGAAAAATTATCCGGGGTTACTGGTTTTGCGATTCCGCTAAAAACTTCTTTAGCCGGAACCGGCGCTAATAGTATTAAGCTTTCTTTGATACACGATGCTTCGTTACCCGATGAAGGGTATAAACTGGACGTTCTTCCCGCAGGAATTAGTTTGTCTGCAAACAAGACTTCCGGGCTGTTTTATGGCATGCAAACTTTAATTCAATTGCTTCCGGCGGAAATCGAAAAGAAAGGTTTGGTAAAAAATATTAACTGGAAAATTCCTGCCTGTAATATTAAAGACTATCCGCGTTTCGGATGGAGAGGGCTGATGTTTGATGTTGCCCGGCATTTTTTTACGAAAGATGAAGTAAAAAAATATATTGATGAAATGGTGAAATATAAATACAATCTTTTGCATTGGCACCTTACTGATGATGAGGGATGGAGAATTGAAATTAAATCGCTGCCGAAGCTAACAGAAGTAGGTGCATGGAATGTAAAGCGCGTCGGTTACTTTGGAACGTTTCAACCGCCATCTCCCGGTGAACCAAGAAACTACGGAGGGTTTTATACACAGAATGACATCAAAGAAATTATTCAGTATGCCAAAGATCGTTTTGTAAATATTTTACCCGAGATAGATGTACCGGGACATAGCCTTGCTGCCATCGCTGCTTATCCTGAGTTGTCCTGCTCAACAGGCGAGGGGCCTAAACCTGAAGTAAGCTCTGGTCAGTCAATTAAAGACTGGTCAACACATACCGCTCTTATTGATGATAATCTTTGCCCTGCAAAAGAAAATGTATATGAGTTTCTTGATAAAGTAATCACTGAAGTGGCGCAGCTTTTTCCTTTTGAATACATACACATGGGAGGTGATGAAACCTTTAAAACTTTTTGGGAAAAAAGTGATGCAATAAAAGCATTGATGCAAAAAGAAGGATTAAAAAATATGGAAGAAGTACAAAGTTATTTTGAAAAAAGAGTGGAGAAAATTGTAGAATCAAAGGGAAAAAAATTTATGGGCTGGGACGAAATTCTTGAAGGCGGATTAGCGCCAAGCGCAGCAGTAATGAGCTGGCGCGGCATGAAAGGTGGCATAGAAGCAGCAAAGATGAAACACGATGTAGTGATGAGCCCTACCACCTTTGCCTACATTGATTATATGCAGGGTGACCCGATAATTGAACCGCGGGTGTATGCGACATTGCGGCTAAAAAAAGCGTATGAATTCGAGCCTGTGCCGGAAGGGGTTGATCCTGAATATATCAAGGGAGGTCAGGCCAATTTATGGTCAGAGCAACTTTATACTTTTCGTCATGCAGAATATATGACCTGGCCGCGGGCTATGGCAATTGCTGAAGCAGTGTGGTCTCCTAAAGAAAAAAGAGATTGGGACAATTTTTTCCCACGGGTAGAAAATCAATTTAAAAGGCTCGATGAGGCTGAAATAAAATATGCGCCGAGCGCTTACGATCCCATCTTTAATGTAAGTACTACGGATGATAAACAATTAAAGATCGAATTGAGTACTGAGCCGAAAGGCCTCGATATTTATTATACATTCGATAATACTTTTCCCGATCGCTTCTCACCGAAATATTCTGCTCCTTTATCAGTGCCTAAAGAATCAGTGATGTTGAAAGTGATCACCTATAAAGGAAAAGAGCCTGTTGGGAGGCTAATCTATATGCCTGTTGCAGAATTGCAAAAAAGAGCGGACAGTAAAAAATAATGCGGCTAAACTTTAACAGGTATGCTTTTTATTTTTAAAACAATGAAGCCATTGGGTATCTTCAATTAATGAAATTACTTATCTTAGTTTTAAAATAATCATCATGAAAAAACCTATCTTATTTTTTGCATTTATAATCGCATTATATAGCTGTCATTCTGATAATGATATGAAATATAAGGATACAGATAAAAAGGGCACAGACAAAAAAGAAGTTAAGAGCGAAAATCCTGTCGGCATTCAAAATGCAAATGGAGGGATTCCGGATACCGTCAACACGATTGACATAGGCACGAAAAAAAATACGCTGCGTGAACATGCATTAGATAGCACCAAAAACACGAATGACCGGACTAAGTAGAATAGCTTTTATCAGGATTAGTTCTATTATAAAATTTCAAAACTGCCCGTAATTTTTCTCTTTGTAAGGAGAGGATGTTGCTTATTTCTGCTTACTTCACCGGCATTTATTTCAATCAGGCCCAAGCTTTATCACCCTTGGCATAAGGAACGCATCCATCATACCGGCCGGGAGTTTCTATGTATCTCATCGCCTGTTTACAGCCTATTTCTGAAGTGAAATAACCTAACAGAGTGAGCTCTTTCATCATCCGGAAGTAATGGGAACGGTCTTCCTTTTTCTTATTTTTCATGTACTCCTGCTGTTCTTTATCCAGCGATACCAAAAATTCGTTCCGCTGCTGCGGGTTAAGTTTTAAAAACGAGGTATTATATTTTTTATCAGCAGCATCATTAAGCTTATTCATGCCCTCATGGAATATCGTCTGATCTTGTTCATCATAACAATCATTTACCATTACAGTCATAAACTTCCCAACTCCCGCTGCTTTTGCGCCCGGTGTTTTAGTTGGTGGTAAAATGGTGTCGGAAATTTCATCCAGTAATACAACATCGTCCTCTGAAAATGTTTTACCGGACTTTGTTTCGGTTTTACATCCACTTAAAAAAAATGTAGATCCAACAATTGTTCCGCCTAATAAAAGCGAAATGTGCTGTACTGCTTCTCTTCTGTTCATAGTAATGTGTGTTTTAATTATTACATCTTAACGCCGAATCCTTCGCGGTAGTTGCGTTTAATAAATTGGTTTACATCGTCAAGGTTGGTAACCTTCATATTATCATTGTCCCATAAAAGTTCTATATAACGGCCAGGATAATCGAAGCCCTTTCCATCACTTCCTGGTTTTCTTATATCAAACCCCCTGATGGCCAGGTTACTCATTAATAATGCTTCCGTTAATGGACCCGCCACGTCAAAAGATGAACTCAATTTTGCTTTGTCATACCCTGCAATGGCACCCTCTACCCATTGGGCGTAATGCCCGTTGTCGCCTCCTGGTACGCGTGGATAAGTTTGTTTCACCTGTACTTCCTTTGTTTTTGATGTGGGCAGCAATTGCGGATTTATGCCGTACGTGCCGCACATCATCTTTCCTTTGGTGCCAATAAAATATGCGCCGTTGCCACCATCACCAAATGTTTCATTAGGTCCCAGCTCTTCGGGTCTTTCCGGTTGTATACCGCCATCCATCCAATGCAATTCAACAGGTCCCTTTGTTTTATCTGTTTTTGGAAATTTCATAATTACGTGGCTCGATGGCGGACAGCTATCGGGAAAATATCCTCTTTTGAATTCATCCACGTACACACTGCCTACACTTGCCTGTACTGAATTTATGTATCTAAGATTGAGCACAGCAAACGCAGGTTGTACTATATGGCATCCCATATCACCGAGCGCTCCGGTGCCATAATCCCACCAGCCCCGCCAGTTGAACGGCACCAGTTTTTCAACATATTCTTTATAGGGAGCTGTGCCGAGCCACAGGTTCCAGTCAAGTTCTTTGGGAACAGGAACCGGGGTTGAAGGCCATGGTATTCCCTGTGGCCATACCGGCCTGTCCGTCCAGCAATACACCGTATGCACATCGCCAATTATGCCCGCATCATACCATTCCTGCAATTGCCGTACGCCATCTCCCGAAGCGCCCTGGTTGCCCATTTGAGTCACTACTTTATAGCGTTTAGCCGCATTGGTTAGTGCTCTTGCCTCATACACATCATGTGTTAAAGGTTTTTGTACATATACATGTTTACCAAGCTGCATGGCCGAATAAGCCGCTACTGCATGCGTGTGATCGGGAGTGGACACGGAAACGGCATCGATATGCTTTGCTTCCTTGTCCAGCATTTCGCGCCAGTCTTTATAATATTTAGCTTTGGGGAAATTGGTCCTTGTAGTTGCTGATCTCCTGTCATCGACGTCGCAAAGAACTGCTATGTCCGCTTTTCCGCTTTTATAAAAATTAGCAATATCGCTTTCTCCTTTTCCACCCGCGCCAATACTGGCAATTATTAGCCTGTCGCTGGGTGCAAGAAATCCCTTTCCACCTAAAACATGTCGCGGAACTATCGTAAAAGCTGCGGCTGTTAACGCGGTGTTTTTTAAAAAGGTTCTTCTTGAATTTTCTTTAATTGGATTGTTTGTTTTTTCTTCCATGGTATGTGTAGATTTTAAAGGCTGATAATAGTTTGCTGATAGTATTAAAATTAAATATTGCGTTTTTTTAATTCAGATACCGCATGATCCACCGCCCGGGCTGTCATTGCCATATACGTAAGCGAAGGATTTACACAATTTGCCGAAACCATAAAGGAACCATCGGTAACAAATACGTTCGGGGCATCCCATACCTGGTTCCATTTATTAAGAACCGAAGTCTTTGGGTCGGCGCCCATGCGTGCAGTTCCCATTTCATGTATGCCTCTTCCAATGGTACCATCTCCCTCGTAGCCTTTTACGTTTTTAACCCCCGCAGCTTCCAGCATTTCCACTGCATCATTTTTCATATCCTCCCGCATTTTTCTTTCATTCTCTTTCCATTCCGCATCAAATGCTATCACGTTCAATCCCCAGGCATCTTTTTTTGTTTTGTCCAATGTCATTTTATTTTCATGGTAAGGAAGTATCTCTCCAAAACCACCCATGCCCATTGACCACGGGCCCGGTTCCGCCAAAGCATCTTTATAGTCGCCGCCTATGCTCATTTCTGCAACGTTGCGGCTCCATCCCTGGCGGCTGGCTCCGCCCTGGTAACCAAATCCCCTTATGTAATCTCTTTTATCGCCGAATAAATTACGGTATCGCGGAATATAAATTCCGTTTGCCCTTCTTCCATAGTAATATTTATCGTCATAACCATCAACCGTACCCGAAGCGCCAACGCCGAGGTGATGATCCATAATGTTATGGCCAAGTTCCCCGCTGCTGCTTCCTAATCCGTCAGGCCATATATCAGTGGCTGAATTCATAAGTATCCATGCACTGTTGAATGAAGATGCATTCAGGAAAATAATTTTTGCGAAATACTGATAGGTTTTTTTAGTTTCTCCGTCAAGTATTTCAACTCCGGTTGCCTTTTTTGTATCCTTATCATATAAAATTTTTGTAACAATAGACCAGGGCCTTACAGTAAGATTATTTGTTGCCATAGCTGCGGGCAGCGTAGAAGATTGCGTGCTGAAATAGGCGCCGAAAGGGCATCCGAGCCAGCATTTATTTCTATATTGACAATTCGTTCTTCCGGGCAATGGCTCTGTAATATTTGCGGTACGCCCGATGATCATGGTGCGTTTATTTTGGTAATGTTCCTTTACCCGTGCAGCTACATCCTTTTCTACACAATTCATTTGCATCGGCGGTAAAAAATGACTGTCAGGTAACTGGGGAAGGTTTTCCACCGAACCGCTTATTCCTGCAAATTTTTCAGCATAGGTGTACCATGGCTCAACATCTTTATAACGGATAGGCCAGTCTATTGCAATTCCGTCTTTGGCATTCGCTTCAAAATCATTATCGCTCCAGCGGTAGCATTGACGTCCCCATAAAAGAGAACGGCCTCCTACATGATACCCTCTGAACCAATCCATCCGTTTTATTTCAGTATAGGGAGATTCCTGGTCATTAGCCCACCAGTCGAGGTTTATTTCGTTTAGTGGATAATCTCTTTTCAGTACCGGGTAATCTTTTATCATCTTTTGCGTTCTTCCGCCCCGGTGTGGAAATTCCCATATTCCTTTTTGTGCATTTACATAATCTTTTACATGCACGATATTTTTCCCTCTTTCGAGCATAATAGTTTTAAGACCCTTTTCTGTAAGCTCTTTCGCGGCCCAGCCTCCTGAGATACCGGAGCCAATTACAATTGCATCGTAGGTATTGTCTGCCATGATTCTAAAGTTAATTAGTTAAATAAGATAATTGGTTTGTTGGTTAAAAGTTAATCGGTCAGTTAAATAATACGTTTTATTAAAGCTCGCAACGAATAGCTTGCCTTCTTTACACATCACAAATTTTTATAGCTTCCCTTAAAGAATCTAATTTATCAGGATAGGTAGGAACAAATTCCTGCGCTACATACCCTTTATAGCCAGTCTCTACAATTGCTTTCATCACTGCGGGATAATACAATTCCTGTGTATCATTTATTTCATGTCTTCCCGGAATGCCGCCTGTGTGATAATGTGCTATGTATTGATGATAATCCCGTATGTTTCTTATAATATCACCTTCCTGTATTTGCATGTGATAAATATCAAAAAGTAATTTAAAATTTTCTGAATTGATACGTTTGCACAATTCGGCTCCCCATTCTACATGGTTGCACATATAATCTTTATGATCAATTTTACTGTTAAGTAATTCCATGATCATAATAACTCCATTTTTTTCTGCAGTGGGTAGAATTTTTTCCAGTGCGTCTTTACAATTTTTCCAACCCGTTTCATCATCCATCCCTTCTCTTTTTCCACTAAAGCAAATCAGATTTTTATATCCTGCTTTGGCCATGATAGGTATTACTTCGAGATATTCTTTGATCAACCGTTCGTGATATATCGTATTATCCAGGCCATTCGACAAATTGTTGTCGCCGGCAGTATAGCACATGGAACTGTAGATGCCATGGGCCTGCATTGTTGGCCAGTCTTTTGGGCCGGTAAGATCAATGGCACTGAAACCAATATCTTTTACTGCCTTGCACAATTCGTCCAATGAAAGATAATTATAGGTCCATCGCGATACGGAGTGATTAATATTTCCTTTCAATTTATATTTTTTTTTATCCTCAAAATTTCTTGCAAAAGAAACAGCCGGTGAAGCTATAACTGCTGATGTACCCAGCGCAATATTTTTAATAACATTTCTTCTTGTTGTCATAATATAATATATAATCAGGTTAATGGGCTTGCAGCAATAGCCCTGTTTTCTTCAGAATTGGTAATAACTGCTTTTCTATTACTCTTGAAAAAAAGTGCAAATATCAGGAATACAAAAAACGCGATAGCTGCTGGGATAAGCCATATCGATCTCCAGAGATGGCCATCCGGCAATGTGTATTTCTCTGCTATTAATCCGGCGATCCAAAAACCAATAAGCATACCGACTCCATAGGTAGCCAGCGTGATCATCCCTTGCGCTGATGACCGGAATTTGTCTCCTGCTCTTTCATTAGTATAAATTTGCCCGGTTACGAAAAAGAAATCATAACATACTCCGTGCAAAATAATTCCCCCATACAGCATCCATACGCCGCTTCCAATATTGCCGTATGCAAATAAAAGATACCTTACTACCCATGAGATCATGCCGATCAGCAACATTTTTTTTACGCCCAGCCTTACAAAAAATAAAGGCATCAAAAACATAAAGATCATTTCCGACATCTGGCCGAAAGCCATTTTACCGGCTGCTCCCTGCATCTTTAATTCATTTAAAAAAATATTGGTTTCCTGGTAGTAAAAAGCAAGCGGGATACAAATAAGCATGGACGAAATAAAGAAGATGAGAAAATTTTTATCCTTCAGTAAAGCGATCGCATCCAGGCCCAGAATTTCGCGAAGTGTTGTTTTACCAGTATTAACTGGCGGCGTATCCGGTAAAGTAAAACTGAAAATCCCGAGAATGAATGATACGGCTGCGGTAAGCTTGAAAGTGTTTACCAGCGTGGCTTTCTGTTCCCAGGCGAACCACCCGATTATAAGTCCTGCAACGATCCATCCTATCGTGCCCCAAACCCGGATATTGGCAAATTCTTTTTCCGCATTACTTATTTGCTTAAAAGATACCGAGTTTACCAAAGCAAGTGTTGGCATAAATAATATCATATAAATGAGCAATGCCGGATAGAATAATGAAAAGTCGTTTACGGTGGATATGTAATACATAAGGGCTGCGCCGATAAGATGCAATATGCCTAATATCTTTTGAGCGGAAAAAAATTTATCAGCGATCAGGCCAATTATAAAAGGCGCAATGATAGCCCCGAGCGATTGGGTGCCATAGGCGATACCTACCTGCACGTCGGTAATGCCCGGAATAGACTTTAGATAGGTGCCCATGGTAACGAACCATGCGCCCCAAATAAAGAAATTTAAAAACATCATGGTGGAAAGCTGCAAGCGTATCGTTAATTTCATCCGGAGAATTTTCTATTTTTATAGAAGAAGTACTAAAAACAATATTCGGCTACAAGTTATTAATTAACGGCTAAAAAAAATTAAATGATTGCGATTAATTTAAAATATCTTTTTTTTAATATCCTTTTATGAATAATTTAGTTTCGTTATAAATTTATTTATCTTTTTTAAAATTTGTCTATGAGAAAATTAAGAATGGGAATGGTAGGCGGCGGTAAAGATGCTTTTATCGGAGCCATACATCGCATCGCAGCCAATATGGATGGATTGATAGAATTGTCCTGCGGTGTATTTAGTCATGATCATGACATTGCAAAGGATTCTGCCGAATCTCTTTTTATTCCTAAAGACAGGACCTATTATAGTTATGAGGAAATGATGGAAAAAGAAAGTAAGCTGCCGGCTGATAAGCGCATTGATTTCGTAACAATAGTAACACCTAATTTTGTGCATTTTGCACCTGCCATGCTGGCGCTGGAAAATGGATTTAATGTAGTAATTGAAAAGCCAATGACCTTTACCCTCGATGAAGCAAAAAAATTAAAGAAGAAGGTTGAAAAAACTGGCCTGGTACTTTGCCTTACGCATACCTACTCCGGTTACCCGATGGTGAAGCAGGCAAAAGCAATGATTGCCGCAGGCAAATTAGGAAAGGTTAGAAAAATTGTTGTGGAGTATCCGCAGGGCTGGCTCAGTAAATTATCGGAGCGTGAAGGAAATGCGCAGGCTGCGTGGAGAACAGACCCAAAAAAATCCGGCAAAGCAGGCGCTATGGGCGATATAGGCACACATGCTGCACACCTGGCAGAATATATTTCAGGATTAAAAATTACAAAGCTTTGTGCAGATTTAAATATAATGGTGAAAGGCCGTGCATTGGATGATGACGGGAATGTTTTATTAAAATTTGATAATGACGCTGCTGGCGTATTAATTGCATCGCAGGTAGCGGCTGGTGAAGAGAATGCATTGAATATAAAATTATATGGCGAAAAAGGCGGAATCGAGTGGAGACAGCATGAACCCAATACCTTAAAAGTAAAATGGCTTGAAGAGCCCGAGCAAATCTTACGTGCAGGCTCTAACTATACAAAACATTTAAGCAGCTTTGCTACACAAAATTGCAGGACGCCCGGGGGCCATCCTGAAGGATACCTTGAAGCATTTGGAAATATCTATCACAACTTTGCACAAACCTTGCTTGCAAAAATGAATGGAAAGAAACCAACAAAAGAAATGCTCGATTTTCCCGGTGTGGAAGATGGAGTAAGAGGCATGGCATTTATAGATAATGTAGTGGCATCAGGAAAATCAGAAAAAAAATGGACGGAGTTTACAGTATAAATTTTTACGGATGTTGTAATTTTAAAACCGTGCATTATCATAACATTGACTGCAAGCCGATTATTCTGAATGAATTAAATTTAGTTTATGAAATATCAAACCATAACATCTGATCCAATCATTCTTAATGGTAAAGGCTTGCAGTGTACAAAAAATACTATCAAATGAAAACAATTAAAGGTCCCGGAATTTTCATAGCGCAATTTATAAACGATGCCGCTCCCTACAACGATTTGAAGACTATTTGCGAATGGGCTAAAAGCATTGGCTTTACCGGCGTTCAGCTTCCAACACTGGACGATAGGTTTATTGATTTGAAAAAAGCCGCCCAAAGTAAAACGTATGCGCAGGAATTAAAGGGACTTGTAAATGAATGCGGCCTTGAGATCACAGAACTTTCTACGCATCTGCAAGGGCAATTGATCGCCGTAAATCCGGCGTATGATAAATTGTTCGATGGCTTTGCACCGCCGGAGGTTCGAAATAATCCCAAAGCAAGAACGCGGTGGGCGACGCAACAAATGAAATATGCCGCAAAGGCTTCACAAAATTTAGGCTTAAATGCTCATGCAACTTTCAGCGGAGCGTTACTTTGGCAAACAGTGTATCCATGGCCGCAACGTCCGAATGGATTAGTGGAAGAGGGATTTACTGAACTGGCAAAAAGATGGTTGCCGGTCTTAAATACATTTGATGAATG
>JALZAJ010000509.1 GCA_030948465.1 Bacteroidota bacterium | reverse complement strand
TTGACTGTGCCTTTTCCATTGATTCTTCTGGCGTAAGATCGATATAATATTTTGTTGCTTCAGAAAATTGAACCCTGTTGTGCAATAATCCCGCGACCTGGATTACCCATTTTTTTGCTTCCGTTTTTACTTCATACTGCTCACCGATATTTACAGGCTTCGACGCTTTCACATTTATTCCCAGGTATTTTATCTTTCCATTATTGCAGGCATCGGTTGAAACGCTACGGGTTTTAAAAATTCTAATGGCCCATAAATATTTATCAATTCGTAATTTTTCTTTTTCCGGCATATACAAATTTATTAATGATTCGGTAAATGCAAAAAGCAGATAATGTTGTTTCTGTACTTTTGCAGCAAAAAAATTAATGCTGCCCAACACCAGAAAATTATTCATCCTCGTCATTTTTTTGTTCGTTTCGCCGCTGGTTTTCTCACAGTTCCGCCCAAAGGAAATTAACTGGAATGCCGATGGTACTTCTTTTCTTTCTATCATAAATGGAGATATTGTAAAAATCGGATTACCGTTAAACAATAGAACCACGATTGTAAAAAGGGAGCAGTTGATTCCATCCGGTACTGCAGAGCCATTATCTTTCAGCATCTACAGCTTTTCCGCGGATAACAGGTATCTCTTAATTTTTACCAATACGGCGAAAGTCTGGAGGTATCAAACCAGAGGAGACTATTGGGTCCTGGATCTTTCTTCCAATCAACTTATTCAACTTGGAAAAAACCTGCCATCCCAATCCCTGATGTTTGCAAAAATTGCTGCTGACGCAAAACATGCTGCTTATGTAAGTGGCCACAATTTATTTGTGGAAGACCTGACCTCACATCAGGTGACTCAACTAACTAAGGATGGTACCCGAAAATTAATAAACGGAACATTCGATTGGGTGTATGAAGAAGAATTCGGTTGTCGGGATGGATTTCGATGGAGCCCTGATAGTAAAAGCATTGCCTTCTGGCAGGTTGATGCAACTAAAGTGAGGGATTACTATATGCTCAATACAACCGATTCTGTTTACTCGCGAATTATCCCGGTTGAATATCCAAAGGTAGGGCAGCCGCCCTCACCCGTACGCATAGCCGCAGTTACGATTGATAATGCAAACATTAAATGGATGGATATCCCCGGTGATCCGCAAGAGCACTATATTCCGAGGATGGAATGGGCTACTAATTCGACTGAATTAATAGTGCAACAGTTGAACAGAAAACAAAATGAAAGCAAACTTTTTTACTGCAATGTAATTACGGGAGCCGCTGTTAATTTTTATACGGAAAACGATAAAGCATTTATTGACATTAAATCCCGGTGGAATGATGATGACCCATCGGGATGGGAATGGGTTAATGGAGGCAAAAATTTTTTATGGGTAAGTGAAAAGGATGGTTGGCGTCATATATTTTTAGTGACGCGTGATGGAAAGAAAGAAACATTAATTACGAAAGGCAACTATGACATCGCCAGTATCCAAAGTATTGACGATAAAAATAATTATGTGTATTTCATGGCGTCGCCCTATAATCCAACACAACTTTATTTATACAGAACAAAAATGGATGGCAAAGGGAAACTGGAATTGCTTTCTCCATCCAATCTTCAAGGCACCCATGATTACAATATTTCGCCACAGGCACATTTTGCATTACATACTTTTTCAAATTATAAAACATTGCCGGCGAAAGAATGGATATCGTTGCCGGATCATAAGCCTTTAAATGTAGATGAAAGTATAGCTATTACGATGAAAGTAAATGAGGCCAGTAATGTTGAATATTTTAAAGTAACCACCGAAGATCATATCACACTTGACGGCTGGATGATAAAACCGGCAGGATTTGACAGTACAAAAAAATACCCTGTGGTATTTTATGTTTATGGAGAACCGGCTGCTTCAACGGTTGAAGACAGGTATGGATCACAATATAATTTTCTTTTCAACGGTGATATGAGCATGGAAGGTTACATCCAGGTTTCAGTTGATAACCGTGGTACGCCGTCGTTGCGAGGCGCGGAGTGGCGCAAATCTATTTATGGCCAAATAGGCAGATTAAATATTCATGACCAGGCCATGGCGGCAAAAAAACTTTTAGAGAAACCTTATTTCGATAAGGACAGGGTGGCCGTTTGGGGCTGGAGTGGTGGCGGATCCACTACTTTAAATTTAATGTTTCAATTTCCTGAAATATATAAGACCGGTATTTCAATTGCCGCTCTCGATAATCTATTGTTTTATGATAATATTTATGAAGAAAGATACATGGGATTACCCCAGGAAAATATGGATAACTATATAAAAGGCTCTCCCATTTATTATGCAAAAAATCTAAAGGGAAATTTATTGTTCATACATGGCACAGGCGATGATAACGTACAGTATGATAACGCAGAAGCCCTGCTGAATGAGTTAATCAAATATAATAAGACCTTCCAGTTTATGCCTTATCCAAACAGAACACACAGCATATCGGAAGGGGACGGAACCAGGGAACATTTATCTGCCTTGTATTCGGATTTTTTGAGAAAAAATTGCCCGCCTGGAGCCAGGTAATTTTCATACATAACTTGTGTTTATGTAAGCTGATATTTTGACCGTAAAGGGCCGCCTGTTCGGATATTTTTTAATAAAAAGGGTTACACACTCAATGTAACCCTTTTGAAACATTTTAAATCCTTTCAAATCATTACTGGTACATCCCTTTAAGTTCTGATTTTAATTTTGTAATACTTGCGGAATTTTTCTTTGGCATGTTAGAAAATAAAGTTTTCGCGCTCGCATCATTTCCATAAAATGCACTATTACCTTTCTCATCCACATCAATAGCCAATCCATTGAGGCTTATTCCTGCAAACAAACCTTTACTTCTTGAGTAAGAATACACTTCGGCTTCTAATTTATAATCCGTGCTCGCCGAAGAACTACGTCCTACAGGGCCTGCTGCAACTGAAATATCGCCACCAAGAGTAAAGCTGCCTTTGCCAATATTTTCTAAAGTGGTTCGATGCTTAAAGATCAACACCAAATCTATAGACTGCAAGCCGGCCTGTAAACC
>JALZAJ010000496.1 GCA_030948465.1 Bacteroidota bacterium | reverse complement strand
ACCAGGTACTGTGTAAAATTCTTCTTGAAGGCAAAGAAGCCTTGCTTCCCATCCACGATAATACATTGGATAAAATTGATAAAAAAAACAGGAAATTATTTTTAACGCTTCCGGAAGGATTACTGGACATTTACCGTGAAGCCTGATGGCTGATTTGTAAACTCGCGTAATCAACATGAACTCCTCCTTATCAAATATAATTGCACATTTTGACCTCGATTCATTTTTCGTATCGGTTGAATTTCTCAGAGATCCCTCTTTAAAGGGAAAGGCTGTGATTGTAGGTGGCAGTCGCGAAAGAGGAATAGTAACCACCTGCAGTTATGAAGCGAGAAAATTCGGAGTACATTCAGCCATGCCCATGAAAACCGCTATGCGTTTGTGTCCGCATGCGATTGTGGTAAAAGGCACTTACAGTGAATACGGGAGATATTCCAAATGGGTTACACAAATTATCGCTTCCAAAGCGCCGCTTTTTGAAAAAGCTTCGATTGACGAGTTTTATGTTGATTTAAGTGGCATGGATATATTTTTTGATCCTTTGCAATGGACGATTGATCTTCGAAAACTCGTAATGGATGAAACGGGTTTGCCCATTTCATTCGGAATTGCAAAGAATAAAATGGTTGCAAAAATGGCAACGAATGAAGCCAAGCCAAATGGATTTTTGCAAGTCCCTTCCGGAAAAGAAAAAGAATTTTTAGCCCCACTTGAAATAAATAAGATCCCAGGCATAGGAGATCAAACCAGCCAGGTCTTACTTTATAATGGGTTTAAATTTATAAAGGATATACATAATTCTACGCCGGAGAAAATGGAAAAGATCTTTGGCAAATGGGGATACGAGCTTTGGAACAGGGCACAGGGAATCCATAGCTCCACCATTTCCGGATATCATGAAGCAAAATCGATTTCAACAGAAAATACATTTGAAGAAAATATAACGGACGTGGGCAGGCTAATGAGTGAGATTGTGCGTATGACTGAAAAGATTGCTTTCGAATTAAGAAAGGATGAAAAGGTAACGGGCTGCATAACGGTAAAAATCAGGTATCCCGATTTTGAAACTGTATCGCGCCAGGTAAGCATTCCCTACACCAGCGCCGATGATGAAATAATACCGGTTGCTAAAGATCTTTTTCATAAGTTATATAAAAAAGGTAAACCTGTACGATTGCTTGGAGTTAGGTTGAGCGATTTATCAAGCGATGCCATCCAGACAAACTTATTTCATAACATGGAAAGAAAGAATGTTTTATACAAAGCAATCGATGATGTAAAAAACCGCTTTGGAAAAGGCAGTGTAGTACGGGCGGCAGGCAAATTAAACACCGGCAAGAACAACGTCGTTTAATGTTTTCTTTTCCAAAATTTTTAATGTAGCATCTCGTGTTATCGTCATCAACTTGCGCATGCCACAATGTTCTTCATCACAGTCGGCACATTTTTCATAAAAGTTTAAACTCACGCAAGGAAGCAAAGCAATAGGCCCGTTAATAACCCTTATAACGGTTGCCAGACTTATTTTTTTTGGTGAAATTTTTAAACTATAACCCCCGCCTTTACCCTTTTTACTTTCAAGCAAATCCGCTTTTTTTAGCTCATTAAGAATATTTTCAAGAAATTTTAAGGGAATATTTTTTTCGACAGAAATGTGACTGATCAGCACGGGACCTTTGCCGTAATTTTCAGCAAGATGAGTAAGTGCCCGGAAGGCATATTGTGTTTTTTTTGATAGCATTTAAAATTACAAAATTATTTTAGCCGGTTGAGAAAATCTAAAATTTTAGAAAATAATACAAACTTATAACATAATTCCCTACTATTTTGGTAGGTTGTTAATACCTTTGCTTATTCTTTAATTAAAAAATTATATTATGAGTTTACAATTAGGTGATACCGCCCCCGATTTTACCGCCGAAACAACCGAAGGCAAAATAAATTTTTATGAATTCCTGGGTAATAGCTGGGGCGTTCTCTTTTCACATCCTGCTGATTTTACGCCTGTGTGCACAACAGAATTGGGGAAAACAGCTTCGTTAAAAAAAGAGTTTGAAAAGCGCAATGTAAAAGTGCTTGCCGTAAGTGTTGACCCGCTGGATAAGCATTTGAGCTGGAAGAATGATATTAATGAAACGCAGAATGTTACCGTTGATTTCCCGATCATCGCCGATGAAGATAAAACCGTGGCGAATCTATATGGAATGTTGCATCCCAATGCTTCTGCTACCGCTACCGTTCGTTCCTTATTTGTTATTGGGCCTGATAAACTAATAAAACTGATGATCGTGTATCCTGCATCAACCGGAAGAAATTTTAATGAAGTATTACGGGTAATTGATTCATTACAGCTTACTGCAAATCACAGCGTAGCAACTCCTGCAGACTGGCAACATGGCGAGGACGTAATTGTTGTTCCTTCGGTAAGCACTGAAGATGCGCAGAAAAAATTTCCTAAAGGGATAAAAGTGATTAAGCCATATTTACGCTATACACCGCAACCGAATTTATAAAATTTATAAAAAGACATTACCTAAAAGAATCGTGAAATGTGTAGAGGTGAAATGTAAATAGCACTTTATGTTTTACCAACGGTTCACGATTTCCTGTTCTTTTTTAATTGTTGCAAAAGTGCATTCATATCTTTCGGAAGAGGAGCTTCTATAGTGTGTGCATTCCCTTGTCGATCAGTAAAAATTAATTTGTGGGAATGTAGAGCCAG
>JALZAJ010000476.1 GCA_030948465.1 Bacteroidota bacterium | reverse complement strand
CTAAGTCGGTCATGATATTATACACGGCCGGATTGGGTAACTCCCGGCGATTTCTTATAAGCTCGGCTTTTATATTTTCGGCTGAATTGCAAACTGACCTTACCCATTGCTGTACATAAGCTGTTCGCAACCCCCGGTATTTTTCATCATGCTTTTCGTATATGCTTAACTGGTATTGGTAAGCCAGGGTGGTATTGAAGCGGCCGTCACTTATTAAAAGATAGCCTTCATTGGTGTCCAGTGGAATGATCCCTACCGGTTCAATATTTAATTTTGCTTCCACGAACTCGTATATCTCCGTGCCATTTTGTATAGCCGATTTTATTTTTTGAGCTGAATAATGAACAATGTCTTCCAGCTCTTTCATGAGTTCATCATCCTCAATAATTCTTTCGTATTCCAGTTGTACTTTTTTAATGTTGACCTCAGTAAGTTGTCGTGGAAATTGATCCTGCAAAAACCTACGGTTTTTCCGGAAGGCTACAATGTTGTTATAGTGGAAAATGATATCTGCAAGTTGCGGATAGAGCTTTTTCTGATTAAAATAGGAATCTACATTTTGGAGATAGGCAAGAAGGGTATATTTTTTTAGCTCAAAATCAATATAGCCTTCGGCAAACCATGTTTCTGATAGGGACTTCATGTTATACATTTAGGATTGACAATTGAATTTACGTATTTGATCTCATATTTTTAAACGGCAAAACATAATAAATGTTTTGTGATGATCATTTACTAAAATGACCGGATGCAGTACAGCTAATTATATATTGTTTCTTTTGCATGAATTATTATTCAGGCAACTGATTTAAAACTTAAAAAGTAAGAGACGCAAGATGAACCGGTGACTCTTTTTATCTATGAATTTTGCAAATTAAAAAAATGACCTTAACCGCATGCCGGACTATGCTGCACGTTACTGAACCATGTAAAAATAGGCCCCCGCTATAATTCCAGTTTTCACTAATAAACTATTTTAGAGAAAAAATTAAATAGTGAGGATCAAATTTTTTCGCAGGTTTATGTGTATGGCACCATCCGTAAAAAGTATTGAAGTAAACGATATGAAAGGGAACAAAAGATATGTAAAGCCTGAGTAATATTTTTAAATACAACTTTTTTTCGGGTAACCGGCTTTTCACGTAGGAATTGAGTTTATTTGACAGTGCATCGGGGATGATAGAACAGTTGCTGACTTACGGGCACTTTTATTGGAGTCCACATATAGGCAGTTTTGTGAACCAGGATATGGTGAACTTATTTACTTCTTTTTCTTCTCACCTCCTGCTTCTTCAAGAAATTCGGCAAGGCGCTTCGCTCTCGTTGCAGGAAGTCTGGCATTGTGTAGCCTGTATAGCCACTGCTTTTGCCGGGACTTCCCAAGGCTTTCAAAATATTTAGACACCGGTTTGTTTTTTATAAAGAACTTTTTCAAATCAGGCGGTACAACGAAATTTTCTACATGATCGAGTTTAGTCCAGGATCCATTCTTTTTGCCAATCTCAATAATTTCCAAGCCGGCGGGAGTCATTAATTTTTTTTCAATAAGCTTTTCAACGCGGCTTTTATTTAAAGCGCTCCAAACGCTTTTCGTTTTTCTCGGAGTAAATTTTTGCTTGTACTTTTCTTCATCAACAGGCTTCGCAATACTGTCGATCCAGCCGAAACATAAAGCCTCTTCCACGGCTTCATCATACGCCACACGGGATTTACCGCTGTCTTTTTTATAGTAAATAAGCCATACGCCAGGCTCCTTTACATGATTTCTCTGGAGCCATTTGCGCCAGGCTTTCCTGTCCTTTGCGTAATAAGATTTTATTTCGCCTGCAGTCATAAATTAGAATTAAAAATAGAATTTAAATTTTTTTTCTCAGCGAGTTTTGATAGGAGAAAGTAACGAACTATCCCACTCAAAATCTACGCCAGCTTAATAAATTGTTCAGTAAAAACGGATTAACAAAAATTGCTGTTGACTTCAGTTGGGCAACAATAATAGAAGCCTGGCTTTGCTGGTGAAATAACGTTAAGGCTTTCGAAGCTCTTACAACAATTCTTCCAGGAAATAAAGCCTGGAAGATGAGGCATTAATAGATCTTGCCGGTTTGGTTTTTATTTATAGATCCCCGGCGCAACCCCGAATTCTGTTCGTCTTAATTCCTTCCCACATTACATTACCTTTGCCCCGTTTTAATAAAATTATCGCCTGGAATGAAGAACATTAGAAATTTTTGCATCATCGCACATATTGATCA
>JALZAJ010000466.1 GCA_030948465.1 Bacteroidota bacterium | reverse complement strand
AATCACTTTCACGGCATTTTTTTCAAAAAGAAAACCGGTGCCTAAATTGCCAAACCATCCTGTAGTGTCACTTTGTAAACGCTGGCTTTCGATATTTACGATTTGCGCAAAAGATTTCATTTGTATTGATGCAATAATAAAAAGGCTGAAAAAATATCGCATAAAAAATATATAAGTTGATAATAAAAAAGAGGTGGAGAAATAATTTGCTCAAAAAAAAGTATGGTTCTTTAATTTATTAGTCGCTGTCTAAATATACAGCACAATAAACAAACCTTAACACCATGCATCCTGAAAAACTAACTATGTAACCCTTGAGTAAAAGGCAAATTGTAACACAATTTAAAAGCTAAATTATTTGATGATTTGCAAAACCTGATGCAATGGCCGGGTTTATTAAATTATAATTTTTACTCTTCTATTTTTTAAAAAATTACCTGCCTGTAGAATGCATAAATGTTCATTAACAAATATATTTTTGTCTGTAAAACAAAATTAATTACAAACGCAAAATTTAATCAAGTGAAAAAATATCAAATTCATTACTGCCTGATTTTTATTTCAGCTTTTATTGCATTATTCAATAAAACCATGGCTCAAAGAAAGGAATCAGTTGATAACGGGTATTACATTACTTATCCCGACCGGCTGATGCTCAATGTTTACCTTTCTCAGAAATTTGCTCCATTTACTATTTCTTCGGCGAATGAGCCCGAGCTTAATTATAAAACCAATTCCAAATTGAACCTCGGCGCAGGCTTCGCTATTAATGGCATAGGGCTTAATCTCTCTTATGGTTTTAAATTTTTAAATAAAGAGAAAGGAAAGGGCACTACCAAAGGACTCGATTTTCAATTTCATCTCTATCCCCACAAATGGGCCGTAGATCTGTTAGGAACTTTTCGTAAGGGATATTACCTGGATCCAAAAAATAATAATGACCTTAATTTAACTGATTATTACCGGCGTCCCGATCTTAAAAGAAATATAGCCGGGCTTTCTGTTTTCAGGGTGCCTAATTCCCATAAGTTTTCTTATCGGGCCGCACTAACGCAAAATGACTGGCAAACAAAATCTGCCGGTTCTCTCTTATTTGGGGGAGAAGCATATTACGGTTCAGTAAAGGGAGACAGCGCACTGGTTCCGGTGAACGTAAGCAATAACTATGACCAGGCAGGAATTGATAGAATTAATTTTTTTAGCATCGGCCCTGGAATAGGCTATGCTTATACGTTAGTAATAAGTAAAAATTTTTTTATAACCGGATCTGCTATCGGCAGCATTGACCTCAATTTTTCAGGAGAAGAAAAAGTTGGAGACAAAAAAAATAAAGTAAGCGTTATTCCGGGCGGAGTTTATAAGGGAGCCATTGGATACAATAGCGATACGTGGAGTGTAAGCGCTAATATTACCGGCAATGCTTTATACGTTGGCAGCGAATCTTCTTCCAAAGAATATTTTCTGCCGACCGGAGGGCTGCGTTTCATTGTGGCAAAAAAACTGGCCCCAGGGCCCCGCAAATAGTTCCGGATAGCTGATCAATGAACGTTTGAAAAAATTACCGATGTTATGACGATAAAGATTTTCCTGCAGAAATGGAACCAGCACGGATTTATAGTCCTGCTGTTTATTTTCCTTTACATTCAGGCCGGTGCGCAGGATTTTTTAAAAGCTGATGGAAAAAAAATCATAAATGGAAATGGAGAAAACATATTGTTGAGAGGAATGGGCTTTGGTGGATGGATGGTGCAGGAAGGTTATATGCTTGGCGTAAACAGGGATGCGCAACAACATAAGATCAGGCAAAAAATTGAACAAATAATTGGCTCTGAAAAGACCAATGCATTTTACCAGGCGTGGCTGAACAATTTTATTCGAAAGATTGATATCGATTCAATGAAGGCATGGGGCTTTAATTCCATACGGCTGCCCATGCATTATAACCTCTACACTTTGCCGGTAGATCGTGAACCCGCGGCCGGACAGAATACGTGGCTTGAAACGGGCTTTGCAATAACGGATAGTTTACTAAGCTGGTGTAAAGCAAATAAAATGTATCTGATCTTAGATCTTCATGCGGCGCCCGGCGGGCAGGGAAGTGATCTCAATATTTCTGACCGCGACAGCAGCAAACCTTCGCTTTGGCAAAGTGAAGCCGACCAGCAAAAGACGATCGCTCTTTGGAAAAAATTAGCGCAGCGATATAAAAACGAAGAATGGATAGGCGGCTACGATATTTTAAATGAACCTAACTGGGGATTCACTGATCATGCGAATGACAAAAATGGGCTTAAAGAACTATTAAACGCTCCATTGAAAAAATTGATGCAGGACATTACTGCTGCAATTCGGGAAGAAGATAAAAATCATATCATTATTATTGAAGGAAACGGATGGGGAAACAACTATAATGGCATACTTCCAACCTGGGATCATAACATGGTGTTGAGTTTTCATAAGTATTGGAACTACAACCGGAAGGAGGATATTCAAAAAATTCTTGATGTGCGTGATACCTATAACGTACCGGTATGGCTGGGTGAAACCGGCGAAAATTCGAACGTGTGGTACACGGAAGCGATACGCCTGCTGGAAGAAAATAATATAGGATGGGCTATGTGGCCGCTTAAGAAAATGGGGAATAATAATCCACTGCAGATAAGGTCAAATCCGGAATATGAAAAGGTAAAAAATTATCTGAATGGAAAAGAGGGGAAGCCAAATGCAAATACTTGCTACGAGGGTATAATGAAACTTGCTGATGATGCGAAGCTGGAAAATAATATTTTTCACAAAGATGTGATCGATGCTTTGTTCCGCCAGCCTTTCTCGTCAGCCGCAATACCATATAATGCCAGCTTGCTTACTAATAATTTATTGATACAGGCAGTGGATTATGACCTGGGAAGAAATGGTGCTGCCTATTATGATAAGGATACAGCAAACTACTGGGTTTCCGGCGTAAGAAGTGCGGGCAATCGCGGTGGCGTATATCGCAATGATGGAGTTGACATTTATAAAAACTCGCTGACATCCGATGCATATTATGTTGGACACATTGAAGATGGGGAATGGTTGCAATACACGATCAGCGTTTCAAAAAAAGGGGATTATAATTTTGTCATTACCATAACTCCCGGTGATACCGATGGAAAATTTTCCGTTGTAATTAACAACGATATGGCTAAGGATGCAGTTGTTAAAGGAGATAAAAACAAAGCACTTCGAACAGAAACTTTAAAAAATATTTCTTTAAACGCAGGAATTAATAAAATAAAAATTTTAGCGATCAGGGGCGGATTCAATTTGTATAGTCTAAAGATAACGAGATAGGCTAACCGGATTTCATTTCACAACGGTAATCCTTTGTTATGTCATTTGCGAATAGGATTCGTAGCGTTACTTTGTCCGTTACTCATCACACCTTTATTAATAGTCGTATCATTTTTAATAGCACGGCGTGCAGGCTGCTGTACAATGGTAATGGGAGTCTTGGGAACCGGTTGAACAGTATTGTATTCAGGAACCGCATTGTTTTTATTATTTAAATTATTTACCTTATTACTTTCCACCGCACCATGATTTATTGTTTGGTTTAGGGGTTTGTAATTATTGTTGAAATGTATTTGGCTCTTCGGAGCCTTATTATTAGTTCTTAACGATTGCGGCGTTCCTGGTTTATCATTTATAGTCCGTATGCTGTCTTGCTGGGCAAATGAAAAAGTTGTTACCATGCAAATTATGAGCGAAATTGAAAGTTTCTTTTTCATAAATTTTTGTTTTGATTTTATTACGTTATTTACCTAAAAAATTGTGCCACTATTTAAGGGTGCCAACCTCGTAAAAGACAATTTTTATCTGAATGAAATTTTTTATTGAAGGTTGGCAACCCTCTGACAAGCCTTTTTAAATATCTCTTTATGAAAGTTGGTTTACCTTTTTTATTTTTCTTGCTTCTTTTTTTAATAAGCGTGCAGCTAAACGCTCAGAATAAGACAATAGATGTTTTGCATTACCGCTTCGAAATCTCGCTTAACGATACCGGTAATATTATCAACGGGAAGGCCACTATTCATTTACGAATGAAGGAACACTGCAGCATGATTTATTTTGACCTAAAAGGCTTCAATGATTCTACCGGTTATGGTATGAAAGTATTGGACGTATCAGAAGATAATAAAGACTTGAAATTTTCGCAGGATAGTGAGCATGTAAACATTTATTTTAATAAAGCATGCTTATCAAATACATTAAAGAATATTACTGTTACTTATTCAGGAGTACCTGCGGATGGGCTTATTATTGATACGAATAAATTTGCAAAACGTACTTTCTTTGCGGATAACTGGCCCAATCGTGCGCATAACTGGATCCCCTGCAATGATCATCCGTCCGACAAAGCATCGGTTGAATTTATAGTGATCGCTCCCGATCATTACCGGGTAATAGCTAATGGTATTTTGGTTAAAGAATCCTTTCTTCCAAATCATTTGAAACGCACTCATTGGAAAGAGGATCTTGATTTGCCAACCAAAGTTATGGTGATTGGCGTGGCAGATTTTGCAGTGCAGCTTGTTGCAACAATCGATCATATTCCCATAACGAGTTGGGTCTTTCCTGAAAATAGGACTGCGGGCTTTTCACAATATGCTGTGGGAAAAAATATGCTGCCGTTTTATATAAAATACATTGGCACTTATCCCTATAAAAAACTCGCAAACGTACAATCCAAAACTATTTTCGGTGGAATGGAAAATGCAAGCAATATTTTTTATTATCAAAATTCTGTAAAGATGGATTCATTCCAGCACGAGGATTATATTAATCTTGAAGGATTATTTGCGCACGAAGAAGCCCATCAATGGTTTGGTGATGAAGCATCGGAAACTAACTGGCAACATGTATGGTTAAGCGAAGGATTTGCTACGTACATGACACATTTATATTTTGAACATCGCTATGGTGAAGACACCTTAAAAAGCCGTATGCTGGCTGACAGAGAAAAGGTAATTGCATTCTATAAAAAAAGAAAGACGCCTGTGGTAGATACCACTTCGCAAAAAGCTCCATTCGTGTTATTGAATGCTAATTCGTATCAAAAGGGAGGATGGGTATTACACATGCTTCGAAGAAAACTAGGCGATGCAATTTTTCAAAAGGGAATACGGGCGTACTATAAAATTTACAAAGGACGGAATGCATCTACCGATGATTTTATGAACGTGATGGAAAATGTAAGTAAACAAAATCTGAAATTATTTTTTGAGCAGTGGCTTTATATGCCCGGCCATCCTGTGTTACAGGGCAAGTGGCATTACGATCCCAATAAAAAAATGGTTACGGTCAACATCAGGCAAATGCAGGATGTTCTAATTCAGTTTCCTTTGCAAATAGGTATTACCGGGAATGGCAAACTGATTCTTAAAACAATGCAGACAGATAAAAGAAGTACTTCCTTTTACATTCCTCTCAACACACAGCCTCAGTCAATTCAACTCGATCCGGAAGTGAATTTATTATTCGAAGGAACATTGCGGGAAGCTCAATAAATTTCTATAAGGCAGTTAGTCTTTAATTTTTTAAATGGCGAATCAATTTTAAAAACGCTGCATTGCAAAACAAATTTAGTTTTTAGTTTGGGTAATCTGTTGTTAAACAATTTTTGAATTTATACAGACGATAGTTTATCATCTTTATTTGTATTCTAAAACTAAAATTATGAAATCAAAAATTTTACACACTTTTACTATTCTTTTATTATTCACATTTAGTTCCAAAGCTCAAATTCAAACCGGGAAAATTTTGCTTGGAGGATCGGCCAGCTACAATAACGCGACCAACCCGGATGCTCACGCCTTTTATTCTAACCTTCAGCTCGGAAAGGTGTTAAAACATAATACTGTGTTTGGCGTTATGCTTCATTATTCATCGAATAATTATAATTACACAGCTTCATTTAGAAATAAAACCAGAACAATTGGCGGAGGCCTGTTTTACAGAAACTATAAATCGCTGGGTCATAATTTTTACTTCTTCGGCGAAATTAATGCAGACTATTCTCATGGTAATAATGACTTGGCTTACTTCAGTGCTGCAGGCCAGTACCTTACTGCAAAATCTGACCTTGTATCTATCTATGTGATCCCGGGCATTTCTTATTCTATTTGTAAAAAGATGCAGATGGAATTATCAATGCCTAATATTGCTTCTATTTCTTATCAGCAGTTCAGTACCGTAAACAAGTACCTGCCTGTTTCAGTGCAACCGCAAAAGAGGAATATATTTTCCGCAAATGCGAATTTGAGTACAACTTTCCTGTCCAATTTTGCAATCGGGTTCAAATTCTTTTTATAGTTCTTTGCACGGAGAAGTAAGATTATAGGTTGACTTGTTTGCAAAAATCTTACGGTTTTATTTTTTTACTATTGCCAAGCCAAAGAAGGCAGTTAATGATAAATTGATTTTGATATTTGCTGCTGAATGTTGATGAAAGAGTTCGGTTGGTTTTGCCTTCATAGTCGATATCGTTGTGACCCATATTTACATAAACCATTTTATAATTTTTATTAGTCCATGCAATAGGATAATATCCGCTGTGCCATATTTCATGCAGCTTCGGGCCGGTGCCCAGGGGAAAGCCTGAAGAGTCAACTGACAGAAGAATTTTTATATTTTTATTCTGGCGTATATCGTTTTCCCAGCTATACCATTCGCCGGGCGCAGATTTAAATGTTGCCGGCAAATTTTTGGTTACAGGATGCCTTCGGTCTTCTACTCGTAATATTGCGGATACAGGCCGCCATGTATTTCCTTTATATTGTCCAACGCATAAAAAGTCATTATGATACCAGTCCCAGTTTTGCGGGTACTCTGAAGGCGTTAGTGCAAAGCCTGCAAAATGAAAACCCATCCATGCGCCGCCATTTTCCATGTACTTTCGAAATGCTTTTCTTTGATCTGTTGAATCAGGACGCGTGTCTAAAAAAAGTACAACCTGGTATTTCAATAAAAAGTTTTCATTCAAATTATTCCAGTTGTTGGTTGAGTCGTAAGTAAAATTATTTTTTAATGCTGCTGAATCAAACCACTTATTCGCTTCGTGCACAAAACTTATATGAGCAACGTCATTTTTTGCAGTGTAAAAAGCTATTGCATGAAACGTATTGCTGCTCTTTTGTGCCAACGCAACATTTGCAAAAGCAAAAAAAAGAAGGTCTGTAAAAGCAATCCGCCTGAGCAGTTTCATTAACTTACTATTTGCGCAGTTATTCAAATTTTCAAACGCAGTTTTCAGGAGGTTTATGCTTTATCCAAATTGAAAATAAATCAAAACAATAGCCGCCGCGGTCATTACGATCAACGTTAAAAACCCCATGACATTTGAAAGACTTCCATTCGTATGCTGTTGCATTATTTTTTTGTTATTGGCAATATGCAGTACGATAGCGATTATTACCGGCGAAGTTAATCCATATAACACTGCCGTGTAAATCAGCGCCTGCACAGGTTTTATGCCCGTATAGTTTATAAGTAATCCGACAATAAGAGAGCTTATTATTACAATATAAAACGATCTTGCCTGCGGATATTTTTTATCAAGGGAGGCTTGCCAGCCAAAAGTTTCTGAAACGATGTATGAGAGGGAGCCGCTTAAGACGGGGATGGCTAAAAAGCCGGTGCCTATTACTCCCACCGCAAAAAGAAGATAGGATGCTTTACCGGCTACAGGTTCTAAAGCCTTTGCGGCTTGCTCAATGGTATCTATTTGTGTAATTCCATTCCCAAAGAGGGCAATGCCGGTGGCGAGAATTATAAAAAACATTACGAAGTTAGACAGCAGCATTCCCAGGTTTACATCAAGCTCCATTTTTTTTATAAGCAACTTAATAAAATTATTTTCTTTGGCTTTAAATTCGGCTTTTTCCTGCTTGTTGATGGAAATTTTTCTACGGGCTATTATCAGTTGCCTGGATTTTTTTGCATCTTCTGCTTCCATGGTTACCTGCCAGAAAAAGAGATACGGTGAAATAGTGGTGCCTAAGATCGCCACCAGCACTTCAATAAAATCTTTATTAAATCGTATCGTAGGAATAAAGGTTGATTTTAAGACCTTCAGCCAATCAGGATGTGTAAAAAAAGGAACGGCGATATAAAGAAAAAGGGAGAGACACAAATACTTTAGAATAGAAACAATTTTTTTATAAGGTAAATACACAATAACTACCAAAAGAATAAAGGTAAAAATCACACTGAAAACCATAGGTTTTACCGAGGGAAAAATAAGGCTGGAAACAGCTCCCATACCTGCAATGTCAGCCCCAATATTTAAGATGATCGCGGGAACGCTGAAGAGCATCATGAAATATAAAAGAGATTTCGGATAATGTTTTTTTAAAGTGGTAGTAAGGCCGACACTGGTTACTAACCCAATTCGAGCACACATTTCCTGTATGGAAGCCATTAAGGGAAACGTGATCAATGCGGTCCATAATGTTGCGAGTCCAAATTTAGCACCAGCCTGTGAATACGTCGCAATACCCGATGGATCATCATCACTTGCTCCTGTTACTAATCCCGGACCAAGAATTTTAAAGATCTTGAAAATCCTTGTTGAAAATTTTGAGGGCGTATTCATAAAATTTTATAAATGATAATTAAAGAAGTTAGTTGCTTACGTTTGTTCTTGGTGAATAAAAAGCGTACCAGAATTTAATTGCAGGCGAATTGATATTGGCGGAGATTCACCATTTGAAAAGCGCTAACGATTGTGTTGATAAAAAGCATCATTCTGCCATTACAAATATCC
>JALZAJ010000456.1 GCA_030948465.1 Bacteroidota bacterium | reverse complement strand
GTAATCGTGAACTCTATTGTAAGTATCAGTGATCATCAAAGTAATTTAGTGCATTCTGAAGGCCTGGTGGCATCTTCTTTCGTTTTCCTGTAATAAATTATATTAAAATTAGCACTTAATTTCTTTCGTGAATGGGAGTGTCCCGTAGTTTTAAAAAGCCGCCTTCGCGGCCGGAAAATACTGTCCTGATCTCTGCCAATAATGAAAGTGCAATTTCTTCTGGTGATAACGCACCAATGTCGAGACCTGCGGGCGCATAGATTTTTTTCAGCACTTCTTCAGAAAATGTATTGCCATCTTCCTCAAGTTCATTGATTATTTTTTCTGAACGAATTTTTGGCCCAAGCATAGCAATGTAACCTGCTTCGGTTTGTAAAGCTTTTAATAGATTTCTTTTATCAGTCTTAAAATCATGTGACATTAAAATGATGGCAGTATGATCATCAAAAGGAATATCCGAAAAGTGGTCCTCACTTAAAACATGGTTCACAGCATTTTCATACGTTGAATTTACTTTTAAAGGGTTTGCGACAATCGTAGCATGCCAACCCATTTCTTTCGTAAGCCGTGCCAGTGGATAGACATCATATTGGTGCCCCATTAAGATCAAATGAATTTCCGGCAACAATATTTCTATAAAAAATGATATTTTTTTTCCATCCCGCGTTTCCAAATCAAGCGGTGATGATTTACTTTTTTCAGCCTGTTGATTTATTTTTTCATTCAATTGTTTTTCAATTTCTGCATCGCGAAAAATTTCCAAACTTTCCGGCCCTGAATATTTTATTACTTCACCAGCCTGTACATTCCAATCACCTTCGAGTCCTGTAATCGTGATTAAAATATGTATTTGCCGGTTTGATTCAATACATGCTTTTAAAATTTCAACCGGGTTATTTTTATTTTCATAATCAAGTGGTGTAAAGAGCACATCGATAATTCCATTACAACCTAACCCCACACCAATCTGGTGCGCATCATCTTCAGTTGTATCATACGTTATTAATGATGCTGACGATTTTGTTATGGCTAATCTTGCCCTCTTTAATGCATCACCTTCAAGACATCCGCCGCTGATACCTCCAATCCACACACCATTATCCATCACCAGCATTCGTGCACCGGTGCGGCGATATGACGATCCTTCTACTCTTACAACAGTTGCCAAAGCTGCTTTGGTTGTTGCCTTATTTATCTCGTCATATGCCTTTATTATGGTTCTTATTTCTTTCATCGATAATAATAATTGTATTGGCAAAATTACATTTCTTCAAACGGAGTCGGTTGTTTAAAAAATTGAAATTTTTATAAGTTCCTGAGAAGAAATAACTTGTTCGGGTTATGGAACGATATGCGATTATCTTACTTGCAGCCGGATCTTCTTCACGCTTTGGCGCGCCGAAACAATTGGCAGAGCACAAGGGAGAAAGTTTTATTGCACACGCGGTTTCAGAAGCTATTAAAGTAACTCCGGAGGTGATTGTGGTGTTAGGAGCTAATTATGATGCGGTGAAAAAAGAAATAGAAAATTTTCCTGTCCAAATTGTGCACAATAAAGATTGGGAAGAAGGAATGTCGTCTTCCATTCGAAGCGGTATAAAGGCTTTGTTGAATAAGAATGCTTCTGCGGAAGCTGCAGTTATTACAGTTTGCGATCAGCCTTTTTTATCTTCTTCAATAATCGTGGAATTAATTGAAACGTATAAAAAAAAGGGAAGCCCCATAGTTGCCTGTGCTTATAAAGACATTATTGGAACTCCCGTTCTTTTTAATAAAATCTTTTTCCAGCCTTTGCTAAAATTAATAGGACAAACAGGTGCGAAAAAAATAATTTCCCAAAATATGGAGGTAACAGTTACAGTACCTTTCCCGTTAGGAGATATTGATATTGATACAAAATACGATTTTGAAAATCTAAAAAGGTTAAATAATAATTGATCGAATGGAACATTGGGAAATTGCTTTTTTCTTTTTAATTATTGCCTTTACTTATGCCTCCGTTGGCTTTGGCGGAGGTTCCAGTTACCTGGCTATTCTTGCGGTTTATGCGTTGCCCTTTAAAGAGATACGGCTTGTTGCGCTGCTGTGTAATATCATTGTTGTTACAGGTGGCACGATAATTTTTATTCGCAAAGGGCAAACC
>JALZAJ010000390.1 GCA_030948465.1 Bacteroidota bacterium | reverse complement strand
ATCGCTTCTTATCTTATCCATTATGCACCTTTTATAATTCTGGTAGGTGCATGGATGCTTGCTTCGCTATATGGAATGTGGCAAAATTATATTTTAGAAAATCAGGAAAAATCGTAACGCCGCCCTAAAACTTATCAATTTTCGCCGCCAGCTTATGATCTTTTTCTGTAACGGTATCGCCGGCATCATGTGTTGAAAGCCATATTTCAACTTTATTATACTCATTGGTCCATTTGGGATGGTGGTTCATTTTTTCGGCGGCAAGAGCGACCCTGGACATGAAAGCAAAGGCCTCAGAAAAATCTTTGAATTCAAATTTTCTATGAAGTGTATCGTTTTTTTCTTCCCACATAATCGCATTGGTTTTTAAAGTTAAAAAATAAGATGCTGTTTGTTTTTTATTTTTTCGTTGGTCATTTCGCTGATCAATTGAACACCAGGAATAGTCCGTATAGAACTTACAAGCATAAGCACTTCTTCGTCTTTCATAATATCATCTTTTATTAGCCATAAAAAATCAAGATGTTTAAATTCCGGCAAAAGATATTCACCATCATCTTCATTATTATATAAAAAATGCTTGATAGTTCCTTTCAGCTCTCCATATTCATAAATAGGAAAAAAATATTTTCTCTGCTTTTTATTTAGCTGAATTTCAATATAGTTATTTATTCTGAAATTAAAATTCAGCATTTGATTAAGATGCCAGCAAAAGCGGTATTGTTCCATAGGAGCCACAATCCCAAGAAGGCGTGTATTGGCAAAAAACTCGTCAACCATTACACTGTTATCGATCCGTAATTTCATTGTTGCAATTTCACAAAATATACTCTTTTCAAAAAACAATATCAAAAGTTACCGGAACATTACCTCTCAGCACCGTTACCTTTGTTGCATCTCCTTTTTTGAATTTACTCAATACATTCATATAAGAATTCAGGTCAGAAAAATTATACTCTCCCAATTTTACAATGATGTCACCGGCTTGAATACCCACTTTTTGCGCAATTTTTCCATCTACAATCGCATCAGCCCTTACGCCTTTACCACTGAAAGTATAATCCGGCATTATTCCCAGGCTTACGGTAAATCTGCTGCCTCCCATGTTAGGTTCCCTCGTTTTACTAAAGGCAATTTTACCAAGGTTATTGGTCTCCTCAATTATATGATAGATGTATTTTATAACGTAAAGCTCACCGGTGAAATTAATTTTCTCCACATCATCTGTTGGCTTATGATAATCTTTATTGATACCGGTAAAGAAAAATAAAACAGGGATATTTTTAAGATAAAAAGATGTATGGTCGCTCGGTCCAATTCCACTGGAATCAAATTTTATCTCAAGAGCTTTTGTTCTTTCATCTAATACTTTCCCCCAGGCGGGCGAGGTGCCATATCCACCAACAATAAGTTTGTGGGTAGTATCATTTAACCTCCCGACCATATCAGAATTGATCATATAATTTGCAGCGCCAAGGTTTATAGTGGGATGTTCTGTAAAATATTTTGACCCAAACAAACCGAGCTCTTCACCAGAGAAACATATAAAAAGATAATTATTTTTCTTAAGCTTTGAATTAACAAACATCCTTGCCAGCTCAATCACAGCCGCAGTTCCGCTGGCATTATCATCTGCGCCGTTGTGAATAGCAGGTGCTCCGGTCCATAGGGAATTATGATCTTCTCCATAGCCCAAATGATCATAATGTGCGCCAATGATTATCGTGTTGGCGGCACCGTTATCCATGTAGCCGGCAACATTATGGCCTGTCTTAATTTTATCACCAATTGCAACAGTAAGATCAATGGTAAGATCACCCGTCGCATCTTCCAAATATTTTTTAGCCGCTGCATTGGTTATAAATATCACGGGAACGCTTAGCGGTTCTGTTTTATCTTTTCCGTCAAATAGTAAGTCGTTGTCTTGTTCGTTTGTATTGTAAACAAAAAGAGAGGTCGCACCTTTTTTGGCAAATCCAATTGCTTTCTTTTGTATGGCATCTTCCATATCAAAGTGTGGATTATTTTTATTATTGTCCATCATATCTTTAATATCCAGGAACCAGGGACTTCCTTTTTCAAGAAGGACCGGCGATACATTGGCTTTGATAGCGCCCGGTGCGCTAAAAGCAAAGGGAAAATAATCCTGGTGAATGACAAGATCTCTTCCGTCTATAGATAAATGCGATGAAGGCAATACCTCTTTTCCTTCGTTAATTTCAAAAGCCTGTATATAGGTATTGTTATCTCCTTTGGGCAGAAGGCCAAGACCTTTAAATTGTTCTGCCAAATATTCGTAAGCAAGTTTTTCTCCGGGGGTTCCTGTTCTTCTTCCTTCCAGGCGATCGCTTGCAAGAAAGCCAATTTCCGATCTTAAGTTTTCGATGATCTTTTTATCTGATTTTTTTAATCTTTGTGCGGACGTGACCTGGCCATATAATAAAATAAGGAGTAGAAGATGTTTCATCGGAGGCAATAATTTTTTTGCAAATCTACTATGAATAAACCAGTGAAATGTGAATGGAATAGTAAACGGGTGCATTTCGAATTGTCGCAAGGTTGCCAACCTTCAGTAAGTTTGTCTTAGATTGAAAGCACCAGGCTCCAAGGGTTGACAATCTTTGAACCCAAAGCGACAACTTGAAATGCACCCTGGTAAACCGCTTTATCACTTTATTATTTTATTGATGCCTTCAGCATTAACAACCATCATGAAGGTGTTTCTGAAATCGTAAAGCTAAAAACTTTGTTCCCTCTAATTTTACAGATCATATATACCATTTGAAAAAACAGTTACATATTGCCCTGGTAGGAAATCCAAATAGTGGAAAGACGTCGCTTTTCAATTCTCTCACCGGCTTGAATCAAAAAGTAGGAAATTTTCCGGGTGTAACTGTTGATAAGAAAACCGGCACCAGTAAGATATCGGATAAGCTTACTGCCCGGATTATAGACTTGCCGGGAATGTACAGTTTGTACCCCAAAAGAAGCGACGAATGGGTATCGTACAAGGTGCTGATCGATGAAGATGCCGATACAAAAGCTGATATCATTTTATTAGTTGCAGATGCATCCAATCTCAAACGAAATCTTCTTTTTTGTTCCCAGGTAATTGACCTTAAAAGGCCGGTGGTTATTGCCTTGACGATGATGGACATTGCCAAGAATAAAAATATACAGGTAGATGTTGCTGGTCTTGAAAGAGAATTGGGTGTTTTGGTAATACCGGTGAATCCGAGAAAAAATAAAGGGTTTACCGAACTTAACAAAGCCCTGGAAGATACTGCCCTAAATCCGGGACATATCGTTGACCGGGATTTTATAAAAAGTATCTCATTAGCGCCTGAAGCCATTTCAAAAGTTCAACAATTACTTCCTGAAATAAGCGATTACCGGGCCGTTCATTATTTAATCAACCACGAAAATTTTTCGTTAAATAGCTCCATGCAGGAAGCTATAGAAAACATCGAAGTGGAAACTAGTTTTAATGCCACAAAAACTCAGGCAGAGGAAATTTTAAAACGGTATGGAAAGATAAAAACGATCATGCAGCAAACGGTGATAGAAATCGATCCGCTGCAGAAGGCGTTGTTTACGCAAAAGCTGGATGATGTTCTACTGCATCGTACGTGGGGATATGTAATGCTGATCGCGGTGCTTTTTTTACTCTTTCAAAGTATTTTTTTAATTGCCCAATACCCGATGAATGCGATTGAATGGTGCTTCGCAGAATTAGGTGGGTTGCTTGGTCGAGTGTTAAAAGATAGCTGGTTTAGTAATCTTTTAATAAATGGAGTGATCGCGGGCTTAAGCGGGATACTTGTTTTCGTTCCACAGATCATGATCTTATTTGGCCTCATAACGCTCCTTGAAGACACAGGATATATGGCGCGAATAAGTTTTCTAACGGACAGGATTATGCGAAAGGCCGGCTTGAATGGGAAAAGCGTAATGCCCATGATAAGCGGGCTTGCCTGTGCCGTGCCTGCTATAATGAGCGCCAGAAATATTGAGAACAAAAAAGAAAGATTGCTTACCATAATGTGCACGCCGCTTATGAGCTGCAGCGCCCGGTTGCCCGTTTACACCATTCTTATTGCCCTGGTTGTTCCGCATAAATTCTTGCTGGGCTTTATAAGCTTGCAAGGTATTGTTATGATGCTGATGTATCTCATGGGGACTATTATGGCTCTGCTATCGGCATACGTAATGAAATGGTTTATCCGGAGTAAAGAAAAGAGTTATTTTATCCTGGAGCTGCCGGTGTACCGGGGTCCGCGGTGGAAGAATATGTTTTACACCATGGTAGAAAAAGCGAAAGTTTTTGTGTACGATGCTGGAAAAGTAATCATGGTAATAAGCTTGATGCTTTGGCTGCTGAGCACCTACGGGCCTCCAAAAAAAATGGAAGCCGTTTCCACAAAATATGACCTTCTTGCGGAACAACAACCCGGCCGCAGTAAAGAAATCAATAAAATAAAAAAAACCACGCTTCTTGAAAATTCATACGCCGGCATTTTCGGTAAAGTAATCGAGCCGGTTATAAAGCCGCTGGGCTACGATTGGAAAATAGGCATCGCCTTAATAACCTCGTTCGCAGCCCGCGAAGTTTTCGTTGGAACCATGGCCACGCTTTACAGTGTAGGAGACGATAAAGATGAAAATAATGCTACGCTCAGGCAAAAAATGAATGCGGCTGTACGGCCGGATGGAACTAAGGTTTATGACCTTGCTACCGGCTTATCTTTATTAATTTTTTATGTACTGGCCATGCAATGTATGAGCACGCTGGCAGTAGTGAAGCGGGAAACACGAAGCTGGAAGTGGCCGGCTATACAGCTCGTTTACATGACCGGCCTCGCATACATCATGAGTTTTGCGGTTTATAATATTTTCAGCTAATATTTTTTCAAAAAACTTTGGCTTAACATCGTACATCACACGTCGTACATAACGTCCATAATCCCTCACCATCGCACGGAATTATAAATGCCGTTTTTAACCTGGGGATAAATACGTTGATACAATTCATTAAGTATATCTTCTTTGCGCGGAATACGGAAGTCACTGTTGTTGAGCATCGCCAGGTCGCTGCCGCTTAAAGCTCTGGAATCACCGGTGTAGGTGGCATATTCCTGTTCCCAGTTAAATTGTGCGGTATATCTTTTCGAAGACACTATATTGCGGGTAGCCGCTTCCGTTATACGGCTTTCCAGATCTCCGGTTGCGGTAAAATATTTCTTAGTAATGTATAAGGTGGCAGATACCGTTTCATAAAAAACATGACCGGACGTATCGCGTCCTTTTTCTATTTGCTTGCTCACATTTCTTGAATAGCGGGAAGTATAGGGTTGCGGTACATCAAGGTTAGTCCAGGTAAGATCAACAATAAGATCAGGGTTTATATTTGCCCGTTGAGCCTCCCAATCAGTGAAGAATCGTGCGGGAGAATTCCTCGTGAAATCTCCACCAAGATCATTCACCAGGCTTCGTTGCAGGTAATCATTATTAAAGCTATTACCAAACCTGTTCCATCCGGCGCTATTATAATAATAAGAATTATCCGTTACCGGGTTAATCACCACATTAAGTATGCTGCTTTGAAATGCTTTGTCCATTTGTCTTTTAGCATCTTTATAGCCCGGAACAAATTCCTGTGATTTTTTGAAAGCATCATACGCGTTGCGGAAGGATTCTTTATCATTCTGCTGTAAATAACTTTCTCCAACGTCATAAAAATCTGCGGCGGCATTTTGGCTGGCTGCCTGCATTTCTGCACCGTATGAAGGCGCATGCACAAACTTTCCTGCGGTGGCCGAACTATTAATTACGTCAGAAAGGTGCCGTAATGCCTGGTACTCGTTAATGATTTTCGTCCATTTATCAGCATCGGTAAGGGTATTGTACACGTCAATGTTATTTAAGTGAACCCTTGCTGCACTTATGTATAAACTGTCTAATGCGGATTGGAGATTATTATCAGAAGGGTTTTTATCTAATTTTTTTATCGCAGAAAGCAAGGCCTTGTCTTCCGGCGTGGTTGCTATTGAATTTCTGGAACTGCTGCATGATCCTAATAAAAAAAGAATCATCAATAATCCGTATAAATTTTTTATCATTTTTTTAAATTTGAACTTATGACGATCATGCCCTTCTAATAACTTCTAAAAGAAAGTTAATGATACAAAGTTGCGATATTTTAAAATGGAATACTGGCTTAAAAGGGCTTAATATAAAGGATTGCTTGCCATTCTTCCGGCATCGATATACCTTAATTGCTTTGAAAGTAATATGACTTACTGAAATGTGCCTTTATTGTGAAAGGAGAAAATTTTTGGCAGAAATAAGTTTATTTTACCTAATCAATTAAAAAAAAATGTTACAAAAAGAAATCCAAAAAGAAATTGAAGGAATAAGAAAAGTCACCAACGAAGCTATCAAATCTAAAGAGGCGGGCTTCAATTATTAATCTCTGCAAAAATTATAAAACAACCTAAGCAGATGCAAAAAACTGCTACTACAAAAAAATAATGGGCATACCATCAACCCCTTATTAGAATATACCCCTACCTATAAAGATTTTCTAAAAGCCAAATAATCGTATGTAACTCCGGTCCACATCGTATATTCTTACCATTCTTCCCGGCCAAAAACCATTCATAAAAATTTAACCGCTAAATTTTTATTTAAAAAAGCTCTGAAATGCACTCAGGGCGCGAGTTTGCAAAGCATATCGGTCACTTTCATAGGCAGCTACTTTAAGAAATAAGGTATTATGTATTGCATAGTATTATATTTTGATATAATTTTGTTTCAGGAAATGGAACGATGAAAATTTCTTTAGATAAAAAAATCGAAATATGAACATTGATAATACTGCAAGCCAAATGCGAAAGGGAGTTTTAGAATTTTGCATTTTGTCCATAATAAAGCTGGGAGAAGCTTATCCAAGTGATATCATTGATAAAATGAAATCTGCTAATCTCAATATTTTGGAAGGAACACTTTATCCGCTGCTAACAAGATTAAAAAATGCAGAATTTCTTACCTACCGGTGGGTAGAAAGTAACAGCGGGCCCCCAAGAAAGTATTTTTCACTCACAGAAAAGGGAGCCGATTTTTATAAAGAACTAGAAACAACGTGGCTTGAAC
>JALZAJ010000366.1 GCA_030948465.1 Bacteroidota bacterium | reverse complement strand
TTTATGACAGGGGAAATGGCGCTGCTATTTTACTTTATAATAAAGAACAAAAGACAGTGATACTTACCAGGCAATTCCGGCTTCCTTCTTTTATAAATGGAAATAAAACGGGGATGCTGATTGAAGCTTGTGCCGGATTGCTTGACGATGATAACCCCGAAGATTGTATAAGACGGGAGACAGAAGAAGAAACTGGTTATAAAATAAACGAGGTGACAAAGATCTTTGAAGCGTACATGTCTCCGGGGTCGGTTACGGAGATATTATATTTTTTTGTTGCGGCCTATTCTCATAATATGAAAGTAAATGAAGGCGGCGGAATTGCCTACGAGCAGGAAGATATTGAAGTGCTTGAAATCAATTTTACGGAAGCCGTAACAATGATAGCAACGGGTGAAATTAAAGATGCAAAAACCATCTTGCTGATTCAATATTTACAAATTCATATTTTTTATAACGATAATAACCGGCATCAATAAACGCAGGGTACTTTGTGCAGCCGCTGCCCTTTTTCAAATGGTATTTGAGAAATATTTTTGAAAACCATTTTATTATTTCGTTCTTCCACATCTCCATAACCTTCTATAGCTGCGGTGTCTTTAATGAGAAAAACAACTTGTCGTACCGATTGTTTTCCTTCCGACATAAAAGTATAATCAGCAAGCAACGTATCGCCCTTCATAGTGCCTGCAATAGTTCCGGTATTGTTGTCTTTTTCAAATCGCTTATACGAAAGTTCTCCTTTAACTACCTTATTCGCCATGTCGATTTTTAAATGGACCGTGTCCTTGCCTGTTATGCCTGTAAAGCACGAAGTAGTGATGCCGGCATTGTATGTTTTCGAAGATTTTGTTGTATCCTCAGCGCTTGTTTTATCCGTAGTTTTTTGGGATGAATTATTACATGCGCCTGAAAGTATGGTTGCGGCTAATAAAGAAAAAAATGTCGTTTTCATAAGTTTATTTTTGAAATTTTTGTAAATAGTGTAAATTAAAAATGTTCCCGTATTGCAATGGATTATAAAGATAGGTCACCGCAATTTGTTAAGAATGAAACGGTAAGAACTAAACGGTGCAGTCCAAATTTATCCTGCTCTGAAAGCAACAAAGAAGTATACACATACTGATAAAACCAGGAAGGTTTATTTGAACTTTTCTATTTCGGGGATACTGAGAAAACCTCCCTGGTTTGACACTCAGACTATTTGAAAATGGTGTATATATAATTTTCGCAAGGTTGCCAACCTTTAGCATGTTTGTTTCAATTTAAAATTTTCAATTTTTAAGGGTGGTAACTTTTAAATCCAGCGCGAAAATATAGGCTGCACTCCGGGCAAGTAAACTTTTTTATAATTTAGCATCTCCGTCATTTATTCTTAATTGCGGCGAGGCTTAATTGTGCTTCCAGTTGCTTGTCCATTAAATACCTGCACATTCATTTTTAAATTCAATTAATATGTTTGCAACCAACTCAATCAATGGATTTTCATTAAAAGCCTGGCAAGGGTCCACTATGACGCTGCTGGCAATGAACATAGCTGAAAAGCCCGCCGAAGGCTCGTTCGCCGGATTTACGCTGGCGTATATAAATCCGAAGGGGAAAAAATATTATATAAAAAATCTTATCAATTTTAATGGTACGAATGCGATAACGAGCTCTTATATTTCCCCGATCCAATTATTTCGATGGGTGCACTTTCCCGGGTCGTATCAGCAAACAGGTATGCTTACCGGCGGGTACACATATATGGCAACACCGCGTTATTTTGATGGCAGTAAAAAGTTGTTGTCTTTTGATAAATCGAAAACGGTTTCCGTTAAAATAAATGTAGATGATTTTACGAAGGCTGGATTCAGCATGGGATTTACCCGCGCCTTTTTGAAATCGCAGGCATTTGCTAACCGCTATGGGGCTGAACAAAAGCTGTTGCCAGCGGGCGACTGGTTATTCGATACCAATCAAAAAGCCGGTTCTAAAAACAACCGCGATTTCACTTTTGAGAACATGTATGTATGGCTTGGTTTTTCTGCAAGAAAAAAAACGTACGGTCTTCTGAAGGAAGCGCTGGACGATGATACCATTTCGGTAGATATGTATGCATACGATTTTAATGATCCCGTAATAGCAAAAATGTGCCTTGAACTGGGGGCGAAAGGAAGGATCAGGATGATAATGGACAATGCCGCTTTGCATACAGGACCCGGGGCCAAAGAAGAAGATTTTCAAAATCGTTTTAACGCGATAAAGACCGGTGATTCAGAAATATTTCTTTGCCATTTTGCAAGGTATTCTCATTGTAAAATAATTATTCTGAAGAAAAAAAATAAACCCTTTAAGGTACTCACCGGTTCTACTAATTTTTCCTATACCGGTCTTTACATAAATGCCAATCACGTTTTAGTCTTTGATAATAAAAATGCGGCTGCCTATTACGAAGAGGTCTTTAATGCCTGCTGGAAAAATGGCAGTGCACCGGCATTTCGTAAAACGAATTTTTCCCAGAAACAAAAACATTTTAACAAGCCTTCGCTGCCTGCTACTGACATAAATTTTTCACCGCATACTCCCGAAAACGCAAAGCAAATCATTGATGCGATCACTCACGAGGTTACCGATAAGAAAACGGCTTCTGTTTTATTTTCTGTAATGGAAATGGGCGTCAATTCTACGGGAAGCTTAATACCGGCGCTACGGGAGTTGCACTTAAACGACGCCATTTATTCTTATGGCGTCACGGATAATAGCAGTGGCGAAATATCGTTGTACAAACCGGGAGTAAAAAACGGCCTGCTGATTAATGCGAAAGCAGCCAACCGGGAA
>JALZAJ010000361.1 GCA_030948465.1 Bacteroidota bacterium | reverse complement strand
TGCCCTTTTTTTATAATGCTTACCGTTCTCTCTGGCAGGAAAAAAAACGCTATAGCTGGATGAAACTAAGGAACGGTTCTTACAAAGATTTTGTGCCAAATCACTATGAGCTTGGCTATCTTCTGGTGGCTTATGGCAGGGAAAAATATGGAGATAAATTTTGGGAAAAAGTAACGCAGGATGCGGCTGCATACAAAGGATTTTTTTATCCATTTCAAAAGGCTGTTAAAAAATATTCAGGAAAGAAATTTGTTACTTTCAAAAATGAAGCAATCGATTTTTTTAAAAAACAATTTGATCTGAAACCTGAGAGCAACGCCAAGCAGCAAATATATGCAAGTGAAGAATATCCAGCCTTTAAAGGCGACTCGGTTATTTATGTAAAAAGCGGCTACAGGCAAATACCGGAATTTGTAATTGCGAAGGGTAGCTATAACAAGAAACTTAGAGTGCGTGATTATTCATTGGATAATTATTTTAGCCTGAAGAACAATAAAATAGTTTATGCCTCGTATCGTCCGGATAAAAGGTGGGGCTACCGGGATTTCAGCGACCTGCGAATCCTGAACCTCGCTAACGGTAAGCAACAAACGCTAACACATCATACCAAATATTTCTCTCCCGATATAAATGAAGATGGCAGCAAAGTAGTTGCTGTAGAACAATCGGCAAAGGGTAAGGCATTCCTGCATATTCTGGGTGCCACGAATGGAAAGCTCATTCATACAATTCCAAATCCATCGCAATTATTTTATACCTATCCAAAGTTTTTTCATGACACCGCAATTATATCAGCCGTAAGAGATGTAACCGGTAAAATGTCTTTAGCATGGATTGGAATACAAAACGGCGACGTAAAATATCTAACTCCATTTTCATACAACGTAATTGGATTTCCCTGCATAAAAAATGATACAATTTATTTCACGAATTCTTATCAAAAAAACGATGAGCTTTTCGCTTACACTTTTGCCGGTAAAAAGCTATGGCAGCTCGTTTACAATTCGGGTAAGGGTGTGGGTAAGTATGAACCATCAGTGAATGATTCTTTTATTATGTGGACCACATTCACCGCTGAAGGTTACAAGTTGATACAAGCTTCAAAAAAAGAAGTTGAATTTCGGGAAGTAAACCCTGAAATGATGGACAAAAACACGTCAAGTTTTGGCATAACTTCATTGAACAATACCAATTCAAATTTACTGTACAGTGTTCCAAAAGATTCATTTGCTGTCACTAATTATTCGAGAATATTTAAGCTGTTTAATTTTCATAGTCTCGAGCCAGCCATTGATGATCCTGAATATACACTCACCCTACTAAGTGAAAATATTTTAAACACGTTACAATCGCAAGTGTCTTTTACCTATGACCGGGCTGAGCAATTTAAAAGAATGGGTTTTGCAGCGATCTACGGAGCCTTGTTTCCCTATATATCGGCCGGCATTAACTATACATTTGACCGCCGCCAATTTACCGCTTCACAAAAGCCTGTTTATTTTAACGAACTGGAACCTTATGTTGGGATAAGCATTCCATTAAATTTTAGTAAGGGACGAACGTTTACCTTCCTTAATATAGGAACTCAATACGTTTACAATGAGAGTGATTACAAAGGTGTTTACAAAGATTCTTTGGGTAAAATATCCTATAGCTACAGCAGTAGCTTTTTATCATTCAGCAATCAAATTCAAACGGCAAAGCAACAGATATTTCCCCGATTTGCGCAGACAATCAATTTGTACTATAAATCGGCCCTCACTCATTATGCCGGCAATCAATTTCTTACCACTGGAAATATTTATCTGCCCGGAATTTTTAAAACGCACAGCCTCGTATTTAACGCGGCCTATTTGCAAAAGGATTCTTTGCAACAAATTAATTTTTCCAGCGGCTTTCCCTTTTCGAGAGGGTATCAGGCCGCTAATTTTTACAAGATGTATAAGTTTGGTGTAAATTATCACCTGCCTTTATTATACCCTGATGCTGGCTTTGGCAATATTTTTTATCTCTTGCGGGTACGGGCCAATTTATTTTATGACTATACTTCAGTAAAGGATTTTTATAGAAATGGAAATGCTTTTAACGCCCGTTTCAATTCGGCAGGAACCGAAATAAATTTTGATACAAAATGGTGGAACCAGGCAAATGTTGCCATTGGATTTCGTTATAGCTATTTATTTGACAAGGATCTGTTTGGCAACGCCGGCAGTAACCGTTGGGAAATAATTTTACCGGTAAACATTTTTAAACAATAGGTTAACCTCACTATAGTTCTGATAGTAGATACTGGTTGACAAGTCAAATTCATATCTATGTTTTTTCAAATAGATGATTTTAATTAATTTACATTTTGCAAAAGAATTAGAAAAGTTTTTTTATCATGACAACACGATTAATAAATAAAAAAGCTAAAGGCGCATTTTATTTTATGGCTATGGCTGCGCTAACGGCAATAGCCTGTGTATTTATAATTAAAGAAGGACGACGCATTAAAATGGAAAACGAACTGCTTGCCTATGAGGTTTGGTAAGCTTTCAGGACCACTTTTCCATCAGCAAAAATTATTTTCCCGAATCCCATATCGCACGCATATAATCTCGGTACTTCAACAACGTATTGCCTGTGTTTTTAGAATAATAACTTTATGTATTTCGGAAGTTCACCACAAGGAGATTTCTGGAATGCGATTTTGATCAAAAATGTCTTGAAAAAGCCATTTTGGTTTCAGTGAGTTCGGGCTATATAGAAGTTGTTTGTTATTACACGCTGTTTATTTTCATAGGAGGTTATAATTCATGATACAAATTTTAGAAACCGTTTGTTGACGATCTATTTTAAATGAGGTTGTGTATTTCATCACCTCTATTCAATTTGGCGAAAAATAATTATTTATTTTCGCACCTTTATAAAGTAGTTGATATGAAAATAGAGGTTGGCTCAAAGGCTCCTGATTTTAGCTTATATAGCTCCGGTAAAGAGAAGATTTCTCTAAGTGATTACAAAGACAAAAATGTAGTTGTTTTATTTTTTCCTCTCGCGTTTACGGGAACGTGTACCAGGGAACTTTGCAATGTGCGTGATAATATAGGTGTGTACAATAATAGCAAGGCTAAGGTTCTGGCAATATCAGTAGATTCTCCTCAAACACTTGCCAAGTTTAAAGAAGATCAGCATCTTAACTTTCCTCTTTTGAGCGATTTTAATAAAACTGTTTCGGCGGCGTACGGCAGTCTGTATGAAACCTTTTCCCTTGAGATGAAAGGGGTAAGTAAACGCAGCGCCTTTGTAATTGATGGCGACGGAATAGTTCGCTATGCCGAGGTTTTGGAAAATGCGGGTGAAGAGCCCAATTACGCTGCCATCGGGAGCTGCCTCGCTTCGCTTAATTAGTTTCTCTTAATGGATGCGGCCCAGATTTTCGCTCTGAATTTAAAGATTGCCAACCTTTAAAATGAGATTTTAAATTAAAACGAACATTGAATGTTGGCAACCTTGTGAAAACTTGGGCTGCACCGTTTAATCTATCGACGAAATATTTTCGTATTTTTTGTACAAAAGGCAATTAATTTAATTGACATCACGTTATAATCCGGAAGTACTTTTATAAGAGTGTTATAATTTTATCACAGCATTTGAATGAATTATAAAAGTTGTAATTTTAAAGTAAAAGTTTATATTTTTGATATATTGAAAAAAATTTTTTACATACTCCTTTTTATTGCAGGTTTTTATTTAAGCAGTCCGGCCCAGGTTAAGACAGCCTTCCAGGGCAATTTTGCAATAAAGACCGTAAAATTTTACCCCAACCCTGCCGCAAGTTTTATCAATTTTGAATTCCTGAAATCTTACGACCAATCCTACACTCTCCAGATTTATAATTTTATAGGTCGCAAGGTTGCAGAAATTAAGCCAACAGATAAAAAAATAGTCGTTTCTCTTACTGACTTTTACCGTGGCGTTTATATATTCCAATTGCGCGACAAACAGGGAAGTATTGTTGAGGCAGGTAAATTCCAGGTCGTAAAATAAATTCCTCCATATTAAAAGCATTGCACTTCTATTCCAATAACTTAACGGATGGTTTTGCTTTTTGCCTTAGAATATTTTTTAAAAATTGTCGGAGTTAGTCAAGAATTAAGGCTCCGAATTTCCGGATTCGCCATCGCCCATTACTAAATTTGCCCCGCCATCCCGCATTATTTCTTCCATGTTCCGGTCATTATCAACAATACCTTTTTCTTCCAGCATTCTCATATCCTTTGCATCCCTCAAAAATTCTGAGGCAAAAATGAATTCGTTCAATTTCTTATTTTTATTGAAAATGATTTCCTTATTAGTTCCCTCCCATTCTTTTTGACCCATATAGAGATAAATTATATTTTCCCCAATTTCCATTACACTGTTCATATCGTGCGTATTGATAATAGTAGTGATATTATTTTCCTTTGTGATATCACGTATCAACTGATCGATAACTAATGATGTTTGCGGATCAAGCCCGGAGTTGGGTTCATCGCAAAACAAATATTTAGGCTTTAAAACGATTGCCCTCGCAATACCTACACGCTTCTTCATACCACCGCTTATTTCGGCCGGGAATTTCTTATTGGCATCTTTTAAATTGACCCTGGCAAGTACATCGTTAACCCTTTCCATTTTCCTGGCATGATTCCATTTTGTAAACATATCCAATGGAAATTTGATGTTACGTTCAACCGTCATACTATCAAAAAGAGCCGAACCCTGAAAAAGCATTCCGATCTGTTGACGCAGTTCTTTTCTTTCTTCTTCTTCCATAGTAGATAGATCTTTGCCGTCAAATAAAATTCCGCCACTGTCCACTTCAAATAATCCTACCATACATTTTTGCAGTACAGTTTTTCCACTTCCGCTTGTGCCTATTATCAGGTTGGTTTTGCCTGTTTCCATAACGGCGCTCACTCCTTTGAGAATTTCTTTATCACCAAAAGATTTTTTTACATCTTTGAGTTCTATCATGAGTTACTTTATTAGATTTTCAAAAATGCTACCGGTTGAAGAATTCATTTATTGCTTCAGTTTTTAGCCCAACAAAATTTGCGCAAGAATATAATCTGCAAATAAAATTAAAATACAACTCGTAACTACCGCCGTAGTACTTGCTCTGCCTATCTCGAGCGCACCCCCCTTCACATTGTAACCATAAAATGAAGAAACGCTGCTGATGATAAATGCAAAAGTATAAGCTTTTATAAGAGCGAACCACACGTTTTTTGGTACGAAACTCACCAATACTCCCTTATCGTAAGTGTCTGTTGAAATAATGCCGGCAAGGCTGCCTGCTAATCTTCCGCCATAAATTCCTAATACGGCAGCGAGTATAACCAGCAACGGAATGGTAATAAGAGCGCCTAATATTTTAGGCATTACCAGGTATGCTTTGGTATTGATACCCATAATTTCCAGTGCGTCAATTTGCTCACTTACCCTCATATTGCCGAGCTCGCCTGCAATCTTACTTCCTACAACGCCCGCCAATACTATACAAACCAGTGTAGGCGCAAATTCAAGTATTACGGTATCCCGAACGATCTGCGCAATCGTTTCCCGCGGAATTAATGGGCTGGTGAGCTGGTAAGCCGTTTGAACCGCACTCACTGCTCCCATGAATAATGAAATAACTGAAACGATCCACAAGGAACCAATACCAATCTCAACGGATTGATGCATCAATTCTTTCCAATACATTTTATAGTTTTCGGGTTTTGTAAACATGCCCTTAATCATTAAAAGGTAGCTACCTATTGTAGAAATTAATTTCATAGCCAGTATTATTAAATAGAATTACTTTTTGGTAGAAAAATCAAAATATAAGTTATCGCTTATCAAGATCGTGTCTCAGCATCCTCTGTTCTTTTCTTTAATCGCTTTCGTCCGCTTAAAAACAATTTCCCTGAGGCCTCACTATTCTTACATTTAATTTGAGCGTCAATTACGGCAATCAGTACCATGTTGTATATACTGCGTACCTGGCTGCCTAACTGAAGTACGTGCACCGGCTTACGAAGCCCCAGCAATATTGGGCCTATTGCATCGGCGCCTCCTACTTCCTGCAACAG
>JALZAJ010000346.1 GCA_030948465.1 Bacteroidota bacterium | reverse complement strand
CTGTCAGGAGTATGAATCTCGTCAATTAAAATAATTTTATCATCAAGTTTACCAAATTCATATTTCGTATCAACGAGTATCAGTCCCCGTTTCTTCGCAATTTCTTTTCCTTTTTGAAAAAGTGCCAGCGCATATTTTTCAAGCAACTCAAAATCTTCTTTTGAAGCAAGATGTCTTTTTATTATTTCTTCCTTACTTATATCTTCATCATGTCCTTCGGCGGCCTTTGTGGACGGAGTAATTACCGGCTCGTCAAAAAAATCATTTTCATGCATTCCTTCCGGCAGCGCAATCCCGCATAAACTTCTTTTCCCGGATGAATACGTTCGCCATGCATGCCCGGTAAGATTTCCCCTCACTACCATTTCGATCTTAAAGGGCTCACACTTTACTCCAATGGATACGTTAGGCGCCGGCACATCGGTTAGCCAGTTTGGACAAATATCTTTTGCAGCGTTCAACATGCAGGCAGCTACCTGGTTTAGTACCTGACCTTTGAAAGGAACAGGCTTTGGAAGAATAACATCAAACGCAGAAATGCGGTTACTGGCAATCATAACAAGCCACTTATCCCTTATTGTGTAAACATCTCTTACTTTTCCTTTATAAAAATCAGTTTGTCCTGCAAATAAATAATTTTCCATATTGCTAAAATAAATCTGAAATAACCTATTGCAAATTTTTATCTTTTTGAAGATATAATCATTCTTTTCAATGGAAAGAAAATTCTTTTTCGTAAAAACTTAACAATGCTTATTTTGCCCCCAAATTCTAAACCCAAAAACGAATGCTATGAGAAAAAAACTGAGACTGTTTATTCTTTTGATCACAACAAATATTCTTTCGATTGTTGCTTTTGCTCAAAATACCTTTATTAATGGTAATGTAAAAAATAGCTCCACCGGCGATGATATACCTGCTGTATCGGTGACAGTGAAAGGCAGCGGATCCGGAACCTATACCGATGAAAAAGGAAATTTTAAATTACTGTCCGGTGTACGCCCACCCCTTACTCTTGTAATATCATCGATAGGGTACGAACTTAAAGAAGTTCCGGTATCGGATGCATCTTCTTTTGTAAACGTTTCACTTAATCCTGCGAGCACGCTTGGCCAGGAAGTAGTTGTTTCTGCAACAAGAACTCCTTCACGAATTTTAGAATCGCCTGTTACTATTGAAAGAATAAGTGCAGCTAACATTCGCAACTCGGCAGCCGTTTCCTATTATGATATGGTTGGCAAGTTAAAGGGCGTGGATGTGGTGTCTTCGTCTCTTACTTTTTCTACGCCAAGCACCCGCGGCTTTAATGGCAGCGGTAATCTTCGTTTTAATCAAATTGTAGATGGGATGGACAACCAGGCACCCGGACTTAATTTTTCTCTCGGCAGCGTTATTGGATTAACAGAACTTGATGTAGATAATGTGGAATTGTTACCAGGCGCTTCGTCCGCTTTATATGGCCCCGGTGGACAAAATGGAGCTTTGATAATTACCAGTAAAGACCCATTCAAATACCAGGGACTTTCCTTCCAGGTAAAAACCGGTATTATGCACATCGACGATAAATCAACCGCTGCCTCGCCTTACTACAACTGGTCTTTAAGATGGGCTAAAAAAGTAAGTGAAAAGTTTGCCTTTAAAGTTAGTGGCGAATTGATACAGGCGAGAGATTGGGTAGGTAACGATTACCGGGATTATGATCGTCTTGCAACTACCGGCAGCGTAAAAAACGGTACAAGAAATACGGATCCAAATTATGATGGCGTAAATGTATATGGAGATGAAACCTCTGTTGATATTAAGTCGAATGTTTTAAATCCACTGGCGCAGGCGGCTCCTTTTTATGCACCTTATGTAAATGCTTTACCGGCGTCCATTCGGGTTTCACGAACCGGTTATTTAGAAAAAGAAGTTGTGAATCCAAATACGGTGAACGTTAAATTGTCAGGGGCGGTAAGCTATAAACTTACACAAAGGCTATCTCTGAATGCAGAAGGGTATTGGGGAACCGGTAATACCGTTTACACAGGCAGCGACAGGTATTCACTACTGAATTTAAAAGTGGGTCAATATAAAGTTGAATTAGTAAACTCCAATTGGTTTATAAGAGCCTATACCACCCAGGAAAATGCAGGCGAATCTTTTAACGCGACCGTAACGGCAAGGTTATTTAATGAAGCATGGAAGCCAAGCGGAGGAACCAGCGGCTGGTATTATCAATACTCCCTTGCCTTCCTAAGTGCAAAGCTTGCAGGGCAAACCGATATTGCGGCTCACAACGCTGCACGGGCAGTTGCGGATGTTGGAAGGCCGGTTGCAGGTTCTGATCAGTTCAGGCAAATTCTTGATAAGGTGAGAAGCATTCCTATCTCTAAGGGAGGCGGCTTATTTGTTGATAAAACAAATTTATACAACATAGAAGGCCAGTATGATTTATCACCGTACACAGCCAAATTTGCCAATATTTTAATTGGCGCCAATTATAAAAGATATGTTTTAAATTCCGAAGGCACTTTATTTGCCGACTCAACAGGTAAGATCGGGATTAACGAAGTGGGCGCTTACATACAGGCTTCCAAAAGATTTGCGAATAACAAGCTTAATATAATCGCGTCTGCGAGGTATGATAAGAATGAAAATTTTACCGGAAGATTCACTCCAAGAATTTCTGCCGTGATTACAGTTGCGCCGGATAATAATATCAGGCTTACTTACCAACAGGCTTACCGGTTTGGCTCTACACAGCAACAATATATTAACCTGAGAGTGGGTGGTGGCACGGCTCTTATTGGCGGCGTGGAAAGCTTCCGCACTTTTTATAAATTCAATTCAAATCCTGTTTATTCGATTGATGCCAATCTATTTGCGGGCAATCCATCTGTTGCGAATTTGCCAAAGTTTAAGGCTGAAACCGTCAATTCGTTTGAAGTAGGTTATAAAGGACTTTTGCTGAATAAAAAGCTATTGATAGATCTTTATGGATTTTATGGTATTTACAAAGATTTTATTGCCCGTACGCTGGTTGCTCAATCAGTAAATGGTGATAAAAGTGTATTCACCAATCCTGCAACAGTGAGAGCCAATCTCAGTAATCCCAATTTAGTAACCACCTATTCTGTTCCTACCAATGTAAATTCTGATGTAACCACCTATGGATTTGGAATCGGCCTTAATTATTCCTTACCTGCAAATTTTGGCCTGGGTTTAAATGTTACTTCTGATCACCTGGATCATGTACCAGCAAATTTTATTGCCGGGTTTAATGCGCCGCAATACAGGGTTGGAGCGAGTTTCAGCAATACGGGTTTTGGATTTCAAAAAAGATATGGTTTCAACTTCACTTACCGCTGGCAGGATGATGTAAACTACCAGGGCGATTTTGCCAACGGACTGGTGCCTGCTTATCAAACGCTCGATGGACAAATAAGTTATAAATTCCCAAAGCAAAATGTTCTATTAAAGCTGGGTGCAACCAATCTTTTAAATCAGTATTACCGCAACGGGTTTGGTAATGCCACCATCGGTGGAATTTATTATGTAAGCTTTGGTTACAATATATTTTAACCAATAACATTTATCATCATTAAAGAAATTATATGAACATGCATTTTGATCAAAATAAAAAAATAATGTTGCCTCTTCTGGCGGCCTTCACTTTTATACTCGCTGCTTGTAATAAGGATCTTCCTGATCCTGTACCCATTAGTTATCAACCTGCAAACAGCAGCAACACCACTCTTGGAGCTGCTATAAGCTCGGATACTACTTACAGCTTTTTTTATGCAGCAGTCAAGCGGGTAAATGCTCTTGCCGATCTTAGCGACACCAATAAAATATTCACTGTTTTTTTGCCGGATAATAATGCATTCAGAGTTTCCGGAATCACGTCACTTGCAATTATTAATGCACTTCCAATTACCACTGTGGGCGCTATAGTACAATATCATATCATACCGGGACAACAATATTTATCGACAGATGTTCCTACGATTTTTCCAAATATTCAACTGCCTTCATTTCTTACTATCGGCGCACTTCCGGGCACGAGCGTTCCTTTGAAATTATTTGCTTTCCCCTCAAGAAGGTCAGCAGGTTTTTGGGATAATAATATTCCGGTAGTAGCGGCCGATAAGAAATTTCAAAACGGTGTAATTCATGTGGTGGCAGGAATCGTTAATCCGCCAAGCCAGGTTTTAAAAACCGCCTTGAACAATAATCCAAATCTTACTTACTTCAAAGCCGCCATAGCAAGAGCAGATAGCGGCCAGACAGGATTGAACCGATTTGATTCACTTTTAAATTATGCCGTTACCAACATGACTGTCCTTGCGCCTAATGATGCCGCGTTTCAAACATTGATATTTGGCCTGGCATTCCAAAGTTATTTGTCAACCCGTCCTGCGCCGTACACCGCTACGGATACGGCGAATGCGTTTGCAACAGGAAACGGTGCTGTTGCCGCCGGGCCTGCTTTTTTAAGCACCAATAATATTTCAACCGCCCAGGTAAGAGGTATCATGGCCTATCATTTTTTAGCAACTCTTAACCCTTCAACAGCACACTTTGAACCAAACATCAGAGTATTTTCAGTAAACTTTTCGCCAACACCTTCCTTTGTTACAACCCTGGTAAATAGTGTATATAGCGCACATCCGGGCATATTGGTAAACGCAACTTTTACAGGTCCATTTGTCACTAATCTTACCTTTACCGGACTTGGAACATTTCCTCCCGGCGGCGGCCCATTTACAGGCGCACCGGCTAAAGCAGTTTCTTTAGATAACCATGCTGTAAACGGAGTGTACTATGTGATTGATAAAGTATTACTGCCACAATAATATTTTATTTTTTAAATGAAAAGAAAGGCGTGATGAAAGTTGCGCTTTTTTTGCGCCCAAAAAAGCCTTTATACGCCGATAGTAAAGATGCTAATCACATCTTCCTAATCAATAATATAATTGTGGGAACCAACCATGATGATATCAAAAATTTTGTGAAGACGTCTCCAGTAAAAAAGTGAAGTATTTTTTGCACGGATAATTCAGGCACATTAAAGAAAATTTAATTTATTTACCTCGATTTTTTGCGTGCCAAATATTTTTCAAAAAAATGTTCGCTTTTTAATACCTCAATTTTAGAAAAATAAAAGTCATCAATATCCTCCGTGATAATGCAATCGCATTTATTTTCCAGGGCGGAATAATACTCCAACCCGTCTTCAAAATCATTAACTGCAGGATTTTGGAGAGATTGCAGCACCGTGCTTTCATTCGCCGGTGCAATACTTAAATGATCACACAAGAGGGCAATTCTTTTTTTGGCAGAAATGCTTTTGTATTTTTTTTCAGCAAAATAAAAAGCGATCGCAAGGCAAATAGGAGAGGTGAATACAGTAAACCTTGAATGATCTGCAAGGCTTACAATTCTTGATGTGTAGGTGAATGTTGGATATTCTTTATTTAAAACGGAAACCAAAATATTAGCATCAAGAAATATTCTCATTTCTTTGATTTAAAATATTCGGCC
>JALZAJ010000321.1 GCA_030948465.1 Bacteroidota bacterium | reverse complement strand
TCACTCCTTCACAGTTTCTAAAGCTCCTTAAATAAAATTCATATACTCGTACTGCTTGCCGAGTATTTCTTTGTCATTTGCGCCCAGCCATTTGTTGAGCACTGTTGCATAAACATTTTTGAAATCCACTTTGTGTTTTAAATCACCTTCATTCAAATCATTCAGGTCGGGCATGGAGTTGAGTGATCCTTTTTGTTTTAAACCACCACCAATTAGAAACATATTGTTGGCTGTGCCATGGTCTGTTCCGCCACTTGCATTTTGCGCAACTCTTCTTCCAAATTCACTGAAGGTCATTAGCATCACATCCTGGAAACGGTTGTTATCTTTTAAGTCCTTTACAAATGCGCTTATGGCATCATTCAATTCAGTAAATAATCTTTTTTGCTGATTCTCCTGGTTTACATGGGTATCAAAACTTCCCAGGCTTACATAATAAACTTTAGTATTTATATCACTAAGTATAAGTGAAGAAATAGTTTTTAAATTTTTTCCTAAGTCAGTGGACGGATAAATTTGTGATGAAGGATGCAGCTTGCTTTGCTCAAAAATATAATCAGCGCTGCTGAGTGTTTCACTTAAAGTTTTATAGAGATAATCTACCGTTTCTTCGCCCTTCTCATGGGCTGCATTTATTTGTTTAAAATATTTTTCATGGCTGGTATTATAAAGCCGCTTCGGATCTTTCACTGCAAGGCCTTTATTGTTTTCACCTTTTAAAGCAAGGCTCAATACATCATCCACTTCGAGCGCTTGCGTTGGTTTATCACAGCCGCTGCATTGCGCATCGAGGTAGCGTCCCAGCCAGCCGGTGTAAACATATTTATCACTGTCACTGGCGCTTTGCCAAATATCCATGCTGCGAAAATGAGAGCGGTCGGGGTTTGGATACCCTACACTGTTCATGATGCCAAGGCTGCCTTCATCAAATAAAGTTTTAAATGCGGGTAAGGCAGGATTGATGCCCGCTTCATCCGTAAGCAATAAAGCCTTGTCTTTCTCAATACCCAGCTTTGGGCGTGCTTTATAATAGATATCGTTGCGCACAGGAATAATAGTATTCAACCCATCGTTGCCACCGCTGAATTGCAAAACGACAAGCACTTTATTACCGGGCGGCACCATTACTTTACCATCAAAGGCTTTTAAAAATTTAGGCAGCATTAGCGATGCCGTGGCCAACGATCCTGCCTGTAAAAATTCTCTGCGTTTAAATAACATAGTAGTAGAAAAGCCCCATCCCAGCCCTTCCCCGAAGGAGAAGGACGTTATCCGGGGCACTTTTTTGAGTTCAGAATTATTTTGTTTGTCTTCAACATTATTTTTAAAAATTGCAAATTAAAGACCGCTGCCTTTTCCCCTTCGGGGTTAGGGGCTGCTTTAGCACAATTGATATTCCGGTGTACTCATCAGTTCAACAATAGTTGATTTAATGTACGCATCCCTGGCATTTTTATCAACATAACGGTCAAGGATATTCGCACTTATCTTACTTTTTGTTTGTAACACCACATCGCTTATTTTTTGCAAAAGATTTTCTTTGGATGTACTGTCAAAAACTTTTGTAACCGCTTCCCAGTCTATTTTTGCATTCACTTGTTTAGCTTTTGCCTTTGTATCAACACCTTCCATCCCCATCATGGTATCGTCGTCATCTTTTGGCCTTATTACAAATTCGTCAGCATCGGTAAGTATTTGCGGTATCCGCATCCTTAGCATCAATGCGCTGCAGTCTATCCAGTTTTTTCCTCCGGGCCAGCCGGCAACATTTGGCGGATAAAATAATATTTGCCCGAGCGCTCTTTCAAATAATAATTGTGTTTCCGGTTTCTCAAGTTCCATGGGTATTAATCTTCTTATCCCAACCACTAACTCTACGGGCGACTTAATGCGTGTGCCAATATTTTTATCGCTGTAAAACCAATCGCTGGTATAGATGTCGGTTAATAATTTTTTTATATCATAATTGCTTTGATAAAACCTGCCTGCAAGCCATTCAATTTTAGAAGCATCGGGCGTATCGTTTACAAAATATCTATACAATTTTTGAGTAATAAATTTTGCCGTTTGCTTTTGTTCCAGCAACATGTCAATGATATCATCCCCGTTAAAATTTCCTGTTTTACCAAGAAAAGTTTTGTTGCCTATATCATGTACAAATGGCCTGTCAACAAATTCTCCCTGCAAGTTGAAACCCCATCCTGTGAAGGCTCTTGCACCTTCCTTCACATCATTCTCAGTATAATTGCCCCTACCCATTGTAAAGAGTTCCATTACTTCCCTGGCAAAATTTTCATTAGGATGTTGCTTTTTATTTTGCTGGTTATTGAGGAACGAAAGCATTGCAGGGCTCTTACTTACTTCACGCAACAGATCGCCGAAATTTCCCAAAGCATTTTCGCGAATTACATTTAAAAGCTGTTGCTGAAAATAAATATTTACTACGCGGCAGGCAAAATGACCATGCCAGAAAAGGCTCATCTTTTCTCTTAATTGCGCTTCACTGTTTATCATTAAATTAAGCCAGGTGAGATTTAAATTTTTAAGATCATCAACAGATTGTTTGCGCAGCATTTTCTTTTGATCCTGGCTAAGCTTCTGCATCATGCCAATATCCTGCACGCCTTTTACCAGGCCGTCAAAAAGATTGCTGGCAACATTTAATTGATCGGGTTGTTTTGCGGACGTTTTCTCCAAAAGATGATATAAATTTTTTTGCGAAACATCCTGGAGTTCATTTACATTTTCGGCCATGGGGCCAAAGGCTGCCCGCCAAAGTAAATGTTGATTTTTCAATTGATTAGATACTGTCATTAAAATCGTAATTAAAAAAGTGAACCGGTAAATGATTGATTAAATTTTCTTTCAGGATTATGAGACTTAAAAATTTAATCGTGGTTTAAATTATTCTTATAAAACTACTAACAGCGGCAGAATATTATTTTGAGATAATATTTTTTAACTACAAATTAATTGAGAAAGAATGCTGCTGAATATTTAAGCTTCTGAGAGTTCAATTTTTTTTCGAACAATAAATTGGAAACGTAATTTATATTCTCTTAACAATTCACGTTTTGTAAATATGCTGAGCAGGTAGATGATTAAATTATAGAGTTATTAATAAGAGCATAAATTAGTATGTACGTTCAATTTCTTTTTGTATATTTGCTTATGCAAAAAGAGAAACAATCAAAACTTAAAAAAAGAGGCACCCAGGGTGCTCAGGAAAAAGTCCGTTTAC
>JALZAJ010000297.1 GCA_030948465.1 Bacteroidota bacterium | reverse complement strand
AAAAATCCAAACCACTCTTAAAATGGAAGGTCATCTGCAGCCTCTTCCATACTGGCAGCAACTTCCGCATTATTATTATTACCGTTGGATGATGATGCAGAAGAAGGAGATGAGTTTGATGTTGAGTAAGAGGATGAAGAAGTGCCTGAATTACTTTGATTACCATCTGTTCTTCCGCCTAAAAGCTGGATATCACGAACCCGCATTCTTAAAGTGGCAGCGGCCTGATTTTCTTTGTTCATGTAGCCTTCTGCTTCTACACTTCCTTCAGCAAAAACTAATTGCCCTTTTTTAAGATAAGGCGCAATTGCAGTCCGGTCTGTCCAGTAAGCGCATTCAACCCATGTTGTACGTTCTCTTTGAGCGCCGGTTGAATCTTTGAATCTCTCCGTGTGCGCTACACTGAAGTTGATAACATTTTTACCGTTAATTTCTTTAACGATGCAATCCTTACCCAGGTTGCCAATAATCTGTAACTTAATCATGACTGTTTTTTTTAATTGTTAATCGATGTATCTAAACGGCCGCATTCTAATTGTAAGAATGAAGCGAAATCTAATGAGAAATTACAAACCTAATTCATTTTCTTTTTAAGTGTGCTTACCTGATCCTGCAGGTTACTAACAAGATTTACCAATGAATCGACATCCCAGCGTTGCTGTTGGGTAACTTTATTTATCACGGCCTGAGCCTGCCACATTTCCAGCACATCAGCAACATTTACCTGGTACGGTTGATAAGCAGGATTATCGCTTACCAGCGTCAGCTTGTTTTTATTCTTATTGCTTTTTATAACGCGTTTGTAAACGATTCCTTCGCTGTTGCTTACCACTATATATGCACCATTGCTTTTTATATTTTCAATATTTTCTGTTTTTTCTCCAACTATGATGCTGCCACTTGGCGTTGGCATCATACTGTCGCCAATTATTTCGAATGCCCGGTAATTGCCACCGGTAAGCATGGGTAGTGTAAAGGTGTTCAACTCATCAATAAACTCACTGTCCGCATATCCTGCAAGATAACCTGCCGCTGCTTTCACAGGAACAAAATGAATGACGTTCCTGTCCGCATTCATCATTTTTAGCTGCCGCCTTTTTGCGAGATAGCTCGCACCTTTGCTTTCACTTAAATCGTGCAGGAGAAGTTCATCGAGCGTTACTTTAAATATATCTCCTACGATTTCAAGAACGTCTATTCTCGGATCCGCTCTTTCCTCTTCATAAGCGCCCACTAAAGATCGCTTGATACCTATTTTATTTGCGAATTCTTCCTGTGTCCATCCGCGAAGCTTGCGTAAGTATTTTAGATTTTGTCCTGCGATTGCCATAACAAACTAATTTATTTAGACAAAAATACTAATTAAATTAGTTTGGCAAAATTTATTTTTTTTATCTATAATAAGTTGAGCCACGAATTACCACAGATTTCACGAATTGATAATTGAACAAGATCAAATCGATATTAATTAGAAGCAAAGAAAAAAGAGAAGCATAGAGCCACGGATTACACGGATTACACGGATTATTAATTACACGGATTACACGAATTAATAATTGAACAAGATTAGATAGGTGAGTGATATTAATTAGAAGCAAAGAAAAAAGAGAAATATGGAGCCACGGATTACACGGATTTTCACGAAATTATGAATTACACGAATTACATGAATTAATAATTGAACAAGATTAGATAGGTGAGAGATATTATACTGCGCAAAGGATAAATTAGTGAGTTTTTTTACACTCCTAATTCCATGCATATCTCGTTGAAAGATCAAACCTGATTACCTTAGTAAATAATAGAAGGTCAATGAATTCAACCTTATTACCTTATGTAAGGGAGGAATAAGGTAATAAGGTTTTTGCGTTTTGTGCGATTGCATTACTAAGGTAATAAGGTTTTTTAGAGAAGCTGAAAATAATTTCAATCTTTTGAAATCAGATGTTTTAAATTTTTGTATTCTATTGCAAAAGATAAAATCATTGAATTTTCACAAGATAAATAATTCACTGTTTTGTTCCTTGCGCAGTATAATTAGAAGCAAAGAAAAAAGAGAAGTATGGAGCCACGGATTACACGGATTTTCACGAATTATTAATTACACAGATTTCACGAATTAATAATTGAACAAGATCAAATCGATACTAATTAAACAAGATCAAATCGATACTAATTAGAAGCAAAGAAAAAAGAGAAGCATGAAGCCACGGATTACACGGATTTTCACGAATTATGAAATACACGAATTACATGAATTAATAATTGAACAGATCAGATAGGTGAGTGATATTAATTAGAAGCAAAAAAAAGAGAAAAATATGGAGTCACGGATTACACGAATTATCACGGATTGGGCGGATTGAGCGGATTGGTGGGTATTAGTGAAAATTGTGCGCAAAAGAATATAGAGTAGAATAAGTGCCATTTTATTTATTTGGCTTATTCATCTATATTTGAAGCATTCCAAAACAACTGATTGCTACAAATGGATATTTTCAAACAACCTGCCGTTATCTGGTTTTTAATTGGGTTTATCTTATTTCTGCTGGAGTTTGTGGTTCCCGGGCTTATCGTGTTTTTCTTCGCTGCAGGTGCATGGATCGTTGCTATACTCACTTTATTTTTTGACTTGCCGATAAATTTCCAGTTAATCATTTTTGTGATCAGTTCCGTATTAACCATTTTATTATTAAGAAACTGGGTTAAGAAATTGATTTATGGTAAAAATCCATCCCGGGAACTGCTGGAAGATGAATTTCTTGGTAAAGTTGCCCGTGCGGAAACCGCTATATCTCCGGGAGTAAATGGTAAGGTTGATTTTAAAGGAACAACATGGCCTGCAGCTTCCAGCGATTTTATTGAAAGAGGAGAAAATGTAATTATAGTTGGGAATGAAAGCATTTTATTAATTGTAAAAACATCGCGAACATTATGATATCAGCATCTACCATTATTCTTATTGTTTTAGTTTTATTTCTGTTAGTTGCATTTCTATCTACGTTCAAAGTAGTGCCTCAGCGATCCGTATTTATTGTAGAAAGATTAGGTAAATATAGCCGCTCTCTTGAAGCCGGTTTTCATATATTGATCCCGTTTATAGATAAGATCGCTTACAAGCAAAACCTGAAAGAACAGGCAATTGACGTGGCCTCACAGATATGCATTACAAGGGATAACATAGCCGTGGAAGTGGATGGAGTTTTATACCTCCAGGTTATTGATCCGCAAAAAGCATCGTATGGAATAGATAATTACCGGTTTGCCGTAATTCAAATTTCGCAAACTACTATGCGCAGCGTAATAGGGAAAATGGAACTGGATAAGACTTTTGAAGAAAGGGAAACCGTAAACGGAACGATCGTGGAAGCCGTTGACAAGGCGAGTGTACCCTGGGGAATTAAAGTATCACGCTACGAAGTAAAAAATATTTCACCCCCTCAAAGTATAAAAGATGCGATGGAAAAACAGATGCGTGCCGAACGGGAAAAACGAGCCCTGATCGCAGAATCAGAAGGTGATAAGCAAGCAAAAATAAACCGGGCCGAAGGCGTGAAGCAGGAAACGATTGCACTATCGGAAGGTGAGCGTCAAAAAAGAATAAATGAAGCAAGCGGCCGGGCTTCTGAGATTGAATTAGTGGCTGTTGCGACCGCCAAAGGCATCAGAGAAATTGCGTTGTCAATAAACGAAGAAGGCGGAATGAATGCAGTTAATCTTCGAATCGCGGAACAATATCTTAATGAATTTGGTAAATTAGCCAAGACGAATAATTCCATGATCGTTCCGGCAGACCTATCGGATATTGCAGGTGTTATCTCCAGTATCACTTCTGTATTGAACAGAACCAATGCGGAGATTTCTAAATCGCAATAAGCAGCTACCGTTTATTTTTTAAGGCCAGGCCTCAAAAAATTTTTATATAAACAGGTGTCTTGAAATTTATTTTTTACAATTATTTATTACGGCACCGAGCTCCACTTAAATTTTTTTACCCCTATATAGGAAAAGATAATTGCATAAATTATAGTGAGAAGCAATGACTCTGAGGCAGCGTTATTCCACGAAGCAGGCTGCATACTTGCCGAAAGAATTGTTTTAACGGTGCCATAAGGCGACCAATGCACGGCATCTTTAAACTTATCGCCTAACACACCCAGTTCTCCAAACATACCCACCATAATAAATACAAAATAAACCAGCCGGCTGGTTGAGTTTACCGTCTCTGCATTTTTCACTAAACCCACGATCAATTGTCCTATACCCAGGTATAATGCACCGCCAATAATTGCGGTTACAAAAGTGAGCGCATAGCCAGCAGGCGCCAACGTTATTTTATCAAAATAAAAACCTGCAATGAAAACAATTGCGGTTACCAGCAAGATCATCGCTAATTGTACCATAAGCCGGCTAACCATGATAGACCATGTGGGAACGGGCGTTACCCGAAGGCGTTGAAAAACTCCTTTATCACGGTCACGGGCAATCGCATTGGAATAGCCCATAAGGCCCACTGCGATAAGGCCAAGCGTAATGCAGGTTGATATTACAAATGTTGCCCCGATCTTTTCTATAAGTCCCTTCCAGGAAATAAGAATGATGACAGGAACCAGCAATATTAAAACGGTGGAACGCCGATTGCGCCATTGCGTGGTAAAATCGGCACGCAGCAGTGACGACAGCGCCGCAGATGTTTTAGGAACGATTGTTTCCATTTTTTTTTATTTATGCACGAACGGTGCGACCTGTAAGACCAATAAAGACATCTTCCAATGTTATCTTTCCTTTCCTGGAAACATTAATTACTTCAGGGTCGTTTCGATGCCTTTCGATGAGCGTTTGTGGAGAATCAACAGTAAGCACGCGCCCATGGTCCATAATGGCAATGCGATCACAAACTGCTTCCGCTTCTTCCATAGAATGCGTCGTAAGCAATAAGCCATGTCCCTTTTCACGCATGCCTTCCATCCGTTCCCAAAGCTGGCGGCGGGCTTGCGGATCCAAACCGGTTGTAGGCTCGTCCAGCAATACCAGCACCGGATTATGAATGGTGGCAATCACCAGCGAAACTCTTTGTTGCTGTCCGCCGGAAAGCTGACCGAATCGCTTACCCGCTGATCCTTCCAATTTTATCTCCTGCAGAATTGCATTTAGTTTTTCATTTGTAAGAACTACGCCGTATATCCCGGCATAAAGTTTAATGATTTCACTCACCTTAAGCTCTGGTTGAAAACTGGTTGATTGCAATTGAACGCCGAGATTGGCTCTTGCATGAAGCGGCCTTTCTTTTGCATTAAATCCTGAGATATAGATAGAGCCGCTATCGGGATGTAATAAACCTTCAACGGCGCTCAACGTACTCGTTTTTCCCGCGCCGTTTGGCCCCAGCAGGCCAAAAATTTCACCCGCCTTTACATCAAATGACACGTCGATCACGGCTTTGAAAGAACCATAGGATACATTAAGCCCGGCCAGGCTTAAAATGGAAGTACCGTTTCCATTATCCATGATTTATTTGTTTTATCATAGACTTAAATTGATATTCGTAAAAATAAAGAATTAATAATTCAGGAATTAATTTTTTAGCACCTGTAAGTTATTAATTGACATTTACCGATAACCTTTGCATCTCACTTTTCCTTCAATTTTTTTGTAAATCTTTTTTACTTTAATATGCAGAATAAGTTGTCACACAGGTTTTATCCTCTCTTACTTTTGATACTTTCTGTTGCATTGGTTCTTTTATCAATAAGAGCCGCCAGCCCGCCAAAGGCGGTGGGTCAGCAGGCAGCAGACACCGTTTTTTCTGCCGAAAGGGCTTATAAATATTTACAGCAAATCGCCAGGGCTCCCCACAGCGTTGGAACGCTTGAACATGAACGGGTAAAAAATTATATTGTGACTGCCTGCGCACAATTGGGCTTACCTGTAGAAATTCAAAATACAACGGTTTTAAGGAAAGAAAACAACATGTTGCTGGCAGCAAATATTTATAATATAGTCGCTGTCATTAAAGGAAGCAAACCAGGTAATGCTATTTTAA
>JALZAJ010000272.1 GCA_030948465.1 Bacteroidota bacterium | reverse complement strand
CTGTGCGCATTTTCTGGTAGGCGTCCATTTGTCCTTTGGAAAAACCTACATCCTTTTGTAAAGAAGTTGAAAACCTGGGCTTGTCCTCGATCCTGTTTGCCGGCTTACCAAGCATTATGAAAAAGAGCAGCATCACCAGGTTAGTTAAAAGCAGGAAGATGATGATAGAAATAAGAGACCTGTTTTTTTTAACTGTATTCATCATTAATTTTATTTATCAAGTTCATACAGTGTTGCTGTAACCTGGCTGTACTCATCGGTTGCACCTATTTCATTTGCCGCCTGTTGATACGTTTCCTGTTTATTATTAGCAGTAAAAATTACGGTAAGGTTGATTAACAATACAAGGCATACACATGCAAAAGCAACCAGAGGTCTTGCGAAAAAAGAAGACAGTTTTACCCAAACATTTTTTTCTGTCATCATCCTGGCTTCCAGTCGTGTAAAAAAGAAAGGGGCCGGAGCTGCTTTTGAAATATTGTCAATGCTTTGCATCGCATCTTCAATCTTTTTATTAATATTATTTTCATCCATATTCATCGACTTTTTAGACGTTATTTTGAAATAAAACCTTCGATCCATAAATTTTTTAAATCATCTAATTTTGCATTCAGTGCTAAAAATATAATGGCATTATTCATTTTGAGACAGGTAATAATTTTTCAATATTTCTTTTAATTTATTCTTAGCTCTTTGCAATAGCGCATCCACAGCCGGCTCGCTTAGTTCCATTATTTCTCCTATTTCACGGTAACTTAAATTCTCCAGTTTATTGAGGATAAAAGCTGTCTTTTGATTTGGTAATAATTTATCTATTGCGTTAAACAGTGCGGCTCCGTTTTCTTTATTTTCAAGATGAACGCCCGGGTGGAAAAAATCAGGCGGGTCTATGATCTGTTCCTCATTTTTACCATATAAACTTTGAATAAATGCAAAACGTTTTTTTCTTTTTTTCTTTCGTATGTGATCAGTTGCTTTAGAAATAGTGATCCGGTATATCCAGGTAGAAAATTTTGATTCTCCCTTGAATGATGCAATCGATTCAAATACCTGTATAAAAACTTCCTGGGCTACATCCTCGGCATCTTCCGGATTCTGTAAAATTCCTAATGCCGTATTATACACCATGTTTTCCCAGGTGTTCACCAATGTTTTAAAAGCAACTTTGTCTCTTTTTTTTACAAGATCTATCAGTTCCTGCTCAGTCAAAATACGTGCGGTTTTATGCTAATTAAACCCATTGAAATCTCTTCTTCTTTCCATTGGATCGCGCCCTGAAGAACTGGCTTTTGCGTTGCCAAAGTTCTTTAATTTGTAGGAGAATGTGAGCATAAAGTATTGTTGCAACACCTGGTTATTTACATCCTGAATATAAGATGCCGTTACGTTCCGCGTTATATCTCTGTTTTGTTTTAAAAGATCAAATACCGAAAGCTTTAATTCTCCCATTTGCTTTTTTAAGAATTTTTGCCCGACGGCAATATTCCATAACCAATAATTGGTATTGTTAGCACCGGTCAATCCATGATAATATTCATTCGTTAGATCGCTCTGAAAAAAAGAACCTTTTTTGGTCAGAAAATTAGCGCTTACACCGGCTGTCTGCATAAAATAATTATTGTTCAACAAGGGAGCAATAGAATTTTTTACGGTATTTATATTTGCTGAGTAGTTAACATTGAAATCCACGTACTCGCTGATGTTACTTGAAAGCACCGCACCCAAATTATAATTGTATGTTTTGGAAACATTTTCCACATTATTCAGCAGGCCCGGAAGATTAGTATAGCTTAACCCTGCATTCCAATTAAGATTCAATTTCAAAAATTTTAAAGGCATGGCATAGGTAAAAAAAGATCTTGCGCTGATGTATCCATTTAAATTTACCGGCTTTGAAATTTGTGAACCTTTGAACAGGATAATGGACCGCGTTAATGCGGAATCTTTCGATGCAGTATAGGTAGCATTAGCTACATAGTCGTTTATTGTTTGCAAAAAAATGTTTGCAAAAAAACTTTTCGCCTTGGGTGTATTGGTATAATTATATCTTATGATGAAGTTATTGGAATATTGCTGCTGCAGGTCAGGATTGCCGGTTGTATAAAAAAATTGATTGGAGTTATTGATCACATTTTGCAACTGGGTAACCGATGGCGGGCTTACACTGGACCGGAAAATAAC
>JALZAJ010000265.1 GCA_030948465.1 Bacteroidota bacterium | reverse complement strand
ATACAGGCAGCCATGTTTTAACCACTACATTTCCCAGCCATTTTGGGGAATAACCGAGTGTAAGTAAAAGTTGCAGGTTGTCCTTACTTTTTGCGATCATCAGTTGCAGGTAGAATGAAAAAAGCATCAGTGCAAGACCGATTACAAGAATACCAAATACGGCCAGGGCGCTTACAATATTTTGTAATATCCTTTTAACTCTTCCAAATTTTGTTTTGTCTTTATTCAGATGATAGTGTTGATTATCGAGGTAAGTAATAAGTTGAGGGTTGTTCGCATCTTTTGTCTTTATGAAAACCCTTGAAGGCCGGACCTTAGAAACTCCTGCGAATTGAAGATTGCTCCACGTGAGAAATGTCTTTGGCACCAATACCGAATTTATCCGGTCGCTCAGGGCTACAATATTTCCGGTAAAATTCTGGGTTCCTCCAGGCCCGTAACATTCAAGAATAATATTTACAGAGGAAATGGTTTTATCAGAAAGTTGCGGTAAACCCTGCGCCGGTGCAAACACATTATACATTTCTAAAAAATCGGAAGAAAAAATAATCGGAACCGTAAGTTGCCCGGGTTGCCAGGTGAAAGTCGGCGGCACGGTATCAATAAAATCGTTATCAAGGCTTTCCAGGAACAGGTCGGTGCTGAATGGAATAATGCTTCCGGCACTTAGCTTAACCCGGAATTGATTTGCAATTAATGGAGAGATAGCCTGAATTTCCGGCTGGTTTTGTAACCCTGTAAGATCCGAATCACTGAACGTGTTGTCTCTTCCCATATTTTCATTGGTAATCGTTTTTGAAATTGATATAAAATCATAGCCCGTTTTCCGTGGATTGTTTTCCCGGAGCAATCGTTGAATGTTGACAAACATTTGCATAGAGAGCAGCAACAGCAACACGCCGATGCAAAGCCCTGTATATCCCAGCCATTTCGAAAAAACATTCTTTCCGGTTATCAGTAAGGGTTGTATGTTTTTATAAGAAGGCATATTTATTAAATGTACGGTGTACGATGTTTGATGTACGATGCTGAAAAAAGTTAAACCTATCAACTGATGAACCTCTCACAACATAACAACCTTCTCTCCTTTTAAGAAATCAAGCAATTTTAAATCTGCGAAAACCATAGCAGCATTCCGTTTTTCACACTCCTCATAAATAAGTTCCATGGCTTTAATTCTGTTGGCATCATCAAGATGGCTATACGGTTCATCAAGCAATAAAAAATCGAAAGGCTGCATAAGCGACCGGATGATCGCTATCCGCTGTTGTTCACCATAGCTGCAGGTTATAGCAGGTTTATCAAGTTTTGACCTGATGCCGAGGCGCGTTGCCATTTCTTCAATGGCCACTGCTTCATGAAAAGGATCCAGGGCTCTTTTTATTTCAAGATTTTCTCTAACAGTTTGACCTTGAAACAGCCGCAGATCCTGGAATATAATGCTGATCTTATTTTGCCTGAATGAAGAAAAGCCTTCCGTAGAAAGCTTTTTAATGGGTGAGTCATCATATAAAATAATGCCGGAAAAATCTTTTCTCAATCCATATATAAAATGCATCAATGAAGTTTTTCCGCTGCCCGAAGGTGCGACAATATGCAAATGCTCCCCCTTGTTTATTGTAAGGTTTTTTCCCCATACCTGTGACGCTGCCATTTTTTCCCTTTCAATAAAATCCGGCACAACTTCCCGCAGGTCTATCTGCATATTGATCTCTGGTTTTTTTTCGTAAGTCTCAATGTAAATTAATGTCCAACAGTATCTATTGGAGGAGGTGTCATTAAGGAATCGGCATGGTTGAGTTCTGATTTTTCCCGTTCTTTTTTCGCCAGCATTATTTTTGCAATTTCATCGAAATAATGATTTAATTGTTTCAGGCTGTTTGCAGACTGATCCACAAAATTAATCTCTGTATTGGCTACCATGGCATCGTTATCAAATTCTCCGCTGGTAAAATAAACATTGTTCCATATTTTCAGGCTTTCAGCCATAATTGTTTTTGCGTCTTCATCTTTTACAGCCATCTCATTATTCAATACTGATAAAATTTTTTGAAGATCAATGAATAAGCCAATCGGGTGCCCGCTTAATTTATCGGTAAAAGCGAAATTATTTTTATTACCTGCAAGATATTGACTAATAGCCGGCTGAGAATTTCCCAATACAAAGGTTTTATCATTCATATTAAATGAGAGCGTGTTGCCCGCTCCTCCCATTTAATTGCCAATTTTTTTTCCGGCCTCAATAAGTTTTTGAAAACTTTGCTTATCCCCAATGCCCACTGAAAAAAGATAATTTATGTCCGGTCTTGAATACACATTGGAATTGGTCGTGTTGCCCTGGTCATCTTTATAATTAAACGAATCGGATTTCATTTTAAGATCGGTAAAAGCAACCAATAGATCACCATTATTGGCTTTCACAAAATCATCGATGTTGAAACCCATTTGCCCGGCGTACGTGTTTACGAACCCGTCCATGCCGGTAAGTTTTATCAGTTCTTTTAATCCTTCGGGTTTATAATTCATTGCCAAAACACCAATAACGTTTTGCGATGGAATATTTTTTATCATATCCGTGTTAATGTTCCCGCCTTTATATTTTTTCAAAAAATCGGTAAACTCCTTTCCGGCGTATGCTCTTTGTTTTACGTTAATTTTTCCATTATCAAAATCAACCGTGTAGGTGCTTATGTTATCTTTAAAAAATACATCCAGCTTCAGCATGCCAAGCATACCCATTGCCGCATTATTTTTTATCATTTCCTCTGTATTTATCCATGCATGAATATCGCCCTTTTCAGAAAGGAGCGTAGTAAACTTTTCATTTTTAGCAAGACTGCTATCCGTTTTTAATGAGAAAAGATTTTTGCAAAGAGATGAAAGAGTTAGGCTGTTATCCGCAGCAGGAGCCATATTAGCCTGATTGTTTACCGTGTCCATTGAGGCAGCGTATTTGGCCGCGTAGGAATTACTTGTTGAAACATAGACAAAGTGTTTATCGTTCCAGCCAACAACACTTTTATCTTTTAGCGTAAGCATATTTACATCTCCTTCCTTTCTTTCCGAAGCACCGGGATCGAGGTTTTTATTGAATTGCTCAAAATCTTTATCACTTTTTAGCTTCCCTTCAAAAACAACATTATAATTATTACCTCCACTCTTTTGCACAAAAAAAACAATGCCGCCTTTGGAATCTATCCCGCTGTTCTCGGGGTTATCCAGTAATTTTTTCATCCAGTCTTTTGTACTGGTATCGGCATAAATCTTTTTATACCAGTTGGTTTGTTTTATATCGTCCCAGGTGAGTTTATCACTTAAAGATTTGGTATTTAAAAATGCAACAAATGCAGCATTATTAGGAATCATTTTTCCTTCTTCATTCGTTTTACTGCACGAAGAAAACAACATGGCGCCCGCCATAACGATAAAGGAAAGTTTGAAAAAAGATTTCATAAATTTTGTTTGATTTTGAGTATATCTGTTATTGGTTATCGCAAGTGATTCAATCGTTGCAAAAAATTAATGATTTTATTATTAATTGCAAATTTTGGAAAAAGTAACCATTATTTAATTAAAATAAGAGGTAAGTTCTGTAAGCGGTATTGCTTGCTGCTTACCTTCTAACAGATTTTTAATTACGCAGGTTTGCTGTTCGATTTCATTTGAGCCAATTATAATTGCAAACGGAATATTTTTTTTGGCAGCATATTTAAATTGTTTATCAAGCTTTACGTGCTCGTAAAAAATCTCGCAGCTAATTCCTGCATCACGAAGTTGTTGCATTTGCTTGAAGGCAAACCGGCTTTCCGTTTCACCAAGGTTCATGAAAAGAACGCGGGTTGATTGATTGATTTCTGAGGGAAACAGGTTTAATTCCTCCATTACATCAAAGATCCTGTCAACACCAAAACTAATACCGGCTCCGGGAATATTTGATAGCCCAAACAAACCGGTGAGGTCATCGTATCTTCCGCCGCCGCCAATTGAGCCCATGTCTGCGCCGGCTGCTTTTACTTCATAAATAATGCCGGTGTAATAGTTGAGTCCTCGTGCCAGCGTAAAGTCAATGTTGACGGCAGATTCAGGCTGGCGATTAGTTTCTTTAAGATAATTCAATAGAAAATTGATTTCTTCAAGTCCTTTTTTTCCACTTTCATTGCTCCCTAATAAGTCTTTTGCGATATCCATTTTTTCTGAATTCGTTCCGGAGATGAGAAGGTAATTTTTTATTATAGCAGTTTGATCAGCATTTAGCCCATTTGCCCTAAGTTCTTCTTCAACCTTTGCAAGACCAATTTTATCAAGCTTATCGATCGCTACGGTGATGGCAGTTATATTTTCGACCCCGCATATTCCCGCAAGGGCAGAAAGTATTTTGCGGCTGTTAACTTTTATATCAACAGCGATGTGAAGTTTTTTAAAAACTCCGATATAAATTTCAGCCAGTTCAACATCACTTAGCAAAGAATCACTTCCCGCAACGTCTGCGTCACACTGGTAAAATTCCCGGTATCTGCCTTTTTGTGGCCTGTCGGCACGCCACACAGGTTGCATTTGATAGCGTTTAAACGGCATAGTTAGTTTACCGTAATTCATAGCAACATACCTGGCAAATGGAATAGTGAGGTCGTATCGTAACGCCCTTTCTGTAATGTGCTTATCATATTTTCCCTCTAACAGATTCTCAAAACCTTTTTGAACTTCTGTCTTTTTTGCAGGATTACCGAGGCCATTATTTATGATTTTAAAAATAAGCCTATCTCCTTCGTCGCCATATTTTCCGGTAAGTGTTTCAAGGTTTTCCATTGCGGGTGTTTCCAGAGGCTCAAAGCCGTACAGCTCGAAAACGCTTTTAATGGTATCGAGAATAAATTGTCTCTTACGAAGCGTGCCGGCTTCAAAATCTCTTGTACCCTGCGGTATGGATGGCTTCATTTATCATCTATAGTTTTAAAACAGGCAAAAATATGATTTTACATTTTAGATTTTTTGATGATACATTTTTTGGGCATGTCCATTTTAATCCTCAGGAAAATCAGACAATGATTTTGAAATGAACACATTTTTTTTTGAACAGATTTTCTTATTGAAAAAAACAGACAGTAAATGTTTTTCCTAAGGTTTTTGGGAAGGATCGGTATTCATTGGTTATGGAATAAAAATAAGAGGTGCATCTTAGAACAAAAGGTATTGATTTAGAAAATCGATTTGTGTATATGCAATCAAAGATATTCGTACGACCCTTCCATTAATAAGTAATAAGCCGTTGACTGAGGATGTAAAAGCAGTTTAACAAATTGATAGCAACGATAAAGTTATTATGCAGTCTTAGGTATTGCTGCCAAACTTCTGCAGATTACGAGAAGGGGTTGTTTTGAAAAAAAAAATATTCTTAACCAGATTGCTAATTTTATTAAATTTCTAAATAGTTGTTTAATATTTCTAGGGAAAATGTGTTTTTAAAAGCAAATTCTCTATTTTATTTTATCTTGCCATAAAACCACGAAAACGAAAATTATGAGCCTCGAAGAATTTGAAAATACACCAGATCCAAAAACGAAGCGGTACATGCAAATGAAAAGCATCATGGATTTTGGTATGGGTTTTATTTATATAGGCGTAGGTATCATCATATTTTTTGCCAGGGAATTTC
>JALZAJ010000260.1 GCA_030948465.1 Bacteroidota bacterium | reverse complement strand
TCCATTAATGCAAATTCACGAAGGCCCGGTGTATCAATTATTTTTCCTCCAAAGGGCAAATCATACATTTCTGCAAAGGTTGTAGTATGAAGCCCTTTACCGCTCCAGCCGCTTACATCCTGGGTTTTGAGCGTGTAATCGGGAAATATGAAATTGATAAAAGTGGATTTGCCGACACCTGAATGCCCGCTTAATAAGGTTGTTTTATCCTTTAAAAGATTAATAACTTCTTCTACGCCTGATTTATTCTCAAGGCTCATTATTAGAACCTGGTAACCGGCCCGCTCATAGTCTTCCTTAAACAGTTCCTGGCTTTCCGACTCCTTCTTTCTATAGAGATCACTTTTATTAAAAACAATTATTGCCGGCACATGATAGGCTTCGGAAGCTACCAGGAACCTGTCAATAAAACCACGGGAAGTTTTAGGATCTTTAAGTGTGGCAAAAAGCAGGCTTTGATCAAGATTGGATGCAACAATATGATGCTGGTGTTTATTATGAGGCGATTGTCTCGTAATATAATTTTTCCGCGGATAAATGTTGTTGATAACGACGCTGCCTTCTTCTATATCTTCCTTTTCGAAATCAACTTCGTCGCCCACTGCCAATGGATTTGTAGAGGTTATGTCGTCTATCTTAAATTTGCCTTTTATACGGGCCTTCCGCATTTCACCACGTTCATCTTTTACAAAATACCAGCTACCGGTCGATTTATAAACAAGGCCATTCATGAACGCAATTTAGCTGATTGATAAAAGTTAGATGCAAACAATTTTCTTTATGGGAATTTTTTAAAAACTGTAAATTTCAGCAAGACTTCTAACAGCAAAAAAACCATTGCTGCAAATACGAATGGATAGAATTTTTCAGTGGAGCGATGGAATGTCGTTATTTCAACTTTTGACTTTTCAAGCCGGTCAATTTCATTATAAATATTCTCCAGGCTTTTATTATCAGTAGCCCTGAAATATTTTCCTCCAGTTTCGCTGGCGATGTTTTTAAGCAGGTCTTCATCAATAGCAACTTTCTCATTTTGCATAACAATTCCCATCGGTGTGTTTACCGGCGTTGCGGCAAAACCATTTGAGCCCACGCCAATTGTATACACTTTTATCTTAAAAGTTTTGGCGATCTCTTTGGCCGTTGCGGGATCTATAAGCCCACCATTATTTATACCATCCGTAAGAAGGATCACTACCTTACTTTTTGCCTTACTGCTTCGCAGCCGGTCAACACTGGTTGCGAGGCCCGAACCAATGGCAGTGCCATCTTCAAGCAGCCCATTTCTAATTTGTTCTATCTGGCTTTTCAACACGTAATGATCTGTTGTAAGCGGGCACTGCGTAAAACTCTCACCTGAGAAAATTACAATGCCGATACGATCTGTGGTGCGGTGATCCACAAAATCTTCCGCCACTTTTTTGGCAGCTTCCATCCTGTTTGGATAAAAATCCTGTGCTGTCATGCTTCCGCTTACGTCAATGCACAAAATAATGTCAACGCCTTCGCCCTCCGATTGCTGTTCGTCAAATTTTGTTTGCGGCCTTGCCAGCGCAATAATGATGCAGCTTATAGCAAGCAATCTTAAAATGAATGGAACGTTGTAAAATGAATTCTTCCATGAACCGGATACTGCCAGTCCTTTAATAGTTGACAAAGGCAAGGCTGCCATTTGCTTCTTTCCTTTTGAAACTTTCCAAAAAATAAGGAACGGAATAATAGCAAACAGGATAAAAAAAAGCGGCTGCGCAAAACTAATATCGTTAAAATAATCAACTAACACTTTCTGATTTCCGGTTAAGATTATTATTTATTTGTGTGATCATTTCTTTTGTTTGATGAAGGCAATTTTCGCTTTCACTCTGTGGCGGAATGTACTTTGCAAATTTTACGGCATTACTCATACGAATCGAATTTGCAAATGCGGAAAGCTGATCTTTTTCAATGCCATACCCGCCAAGCTCCATAAGTATTTCATCAGATGTAAGATGAAGTTTATAGGTATTTGTCTTCCTGGTAATGTAGCGTTTAAAAATTTCTGAAAGCCGTGTATGATATTCCTTAACCCGATAGTTATCAGGTTCATTTTTTTGCAGCAATTGTTGCTTATCCAAATCGGTCAGGGCCTGCATTGCTTCATCATAGGGAGTGAGTTTTGCTTTAATAAGATCGGGAATATTTTGTTTTTTTCTAAACACTTTTATCAGAAAGATAACCAGGAATATAATAATCAAAAACGCAATACTTAGCAGCAGCCATATCCACCAGGGCAACTCTTTTTTTACCTCAATAATATTCTTAATGTCATGAAATGTTTTCACACTATCCAGTGGTGAATAGGAAATATTAATTGGGATCGTATCGGTTAAAAGATTATAAGATGAATCGGCATTTAAAGGCTCGGCGGTAAGAGAAAGAGAAGGAATAGCGGCTCTTCCGGAATCGAAACTGGTAAGCGTTAATACCTGGCTGAACCTGATGGTACCGTTTACAAAGCTGGAATCAATTTTACTTTTACTCACTACAACAAAATGCCCAAAACTATCCGGAATTGAAAACCAGGTAAGCCGGTAAGAATTATCGGGCATAGAGCTTTCAACTTTATATTGAATTTGCTCCCCGATTAAAATATTATTTTTATCGACCGAAGTTTTAACCTGCGGCAGTTGCGCTGAAATATTTTGTACGCAAAAAATTCCCGCGCTAAAAAATAATAAGGTAACTAACCGGGTATGATAAACGCTTTTACTCAAATCCTTTTTCTCTTTATTTTCTTCTTAAAAAAAACTGCTGCAATATCTTCACATAATCCTCATCGGTGCGTATATGGAGAAGATCGGAGCCGGTTTTTTTAAAAATGCTCTTGCATTGTGCACTTTGCTGCATAAAATTTTGCTGGTAATTATGCCGTACCATAGCGTCAGAAGTATTTAGCCACCGGGTTTTCCCGCTCTCAAGATCTTCAACTTTCAGCATGCCAATATCAGGAAGCACCATGTCCATCTTATCATAAATTTTAAGGCCAATTACATCATGACGGCTTCCCATTACCCGCAACTTATCTTCGTATTTTTCATCTATAAAATCACTCATAATAAAGGCGATGCTTTTCTGCCTGTTAGACCTTGAAAAGAAATTCAATGCTTCATTGAGATGGGTGCCGGTTCGCTTAGGCTCCGCGGTAAGAAGCTCTCTCACGATATACAATGCATGTTGCTTCCCTTGTTTTGGCGGAATATATTTTTCCACTTTATCACTAAAAAAAATAACCCCGACCTTATCATTATTATTTATCGCACTGAAAGTAAGCACCGCTCCTATTTCTGTGATCATATCCCGCTTGCGCTGATGCACGGTGCCGAACAGAGCGCTGGCGCTTACATCCACCAATAAGATGACGGTCAATTCTCTTTCTTCTTCAAAAACTTTGGTAAAAGGGTGCGAAAACCGGGCGCTTACATTCCAATCGATGAATCGTACATCATCTCCCTGGTAATATTCACGCACTTCCCGGAAGCTCATACCTTTTCCCTTAAAAGCCGAGTGATACTCGCCTGTAAAAAGGTGCGTGGTGATCTTCTTACTGATGATCTCCAGCTCTTTTACTTTCTTTATTATTTCAGCGGTTGTGAGCATGGATGCGCCTGATTACTGACTACTGTTATTGATTATTTTAAATGCTTAAGCCGTGAATTTTTTCCCGGTATCTTATAACTGATCCCTCATAACTAATAACTAATCCCTCATAACTAATAACTGATCCCTCATAACTTATAACTGATCCCCGATCCCTCCTCCTTTATCACGGTACATTTACCACTTTTAATATTTCCATTATTATCATTTCTACATTTACATTTTCTGCTTCTGCCTCGTAGGTAAGCCCAATGCGATGACGCAAAACATCTTTGCAAATATTTCTGACATCTTCAGGAATTACGTAACCCCGCTTGTTTAAATAAGCATACGCTTTGGAAGCAAGTGCCAGGTTGATGCTAGCCCGGGGAGATCCTCCGAAAGATATTAATGGCTTAAGTTTTGAGAGATTGTATTGATCGGGATAGCGGGTTGCAAATACAATATCGATTATATATTGTTCCACTTTTTCATCCATATATACCTGCCTCACCAACTCACGGGCGCTGAGTATTTCATGGGTAGATACAACAGCGTTTAGCCGTACCTGTTGCATTACCTGAACATTTTGCCTTATGATA
>JALZAJ010000242.1 GCA_030948465.1 Bacteroidota bacterium | reverse complement strand
TAAAAACTATGCGCCTGAACTTACGACTATGCCTATTGTTATTGTTATCAATGCCGGCGGCAGGATTCTCTCAAAGAACTGATACGTTAATAAATAAGCTCGACAGCTTAAACAAGAAGACAGACAGTGCAGGAGGACAAATCAATAATATTGCCCCGGCGGCTTACAATGAAGAAACAAAGATTACTTTCAATACCTATTTTATTCTTTTAGGAAGCGACCTGAAACAAACTTTCACCAAGCCGTTTCACATGAGCCAAAGGGATTGGGGGAACCTTGGCAAATTCACCCTGGCAACAGTTGCCCTTTCTTTTGCCGACGAGCCTATACAAAGAGGCGCTTTAAAACTTCGAAATAAGAATACAGGATTAAATAATGTAAGTAAGTTTATTACAAATTTTGGGGGTAATTATGAAGGATATACGCTTGCCGCTCTTGGCGCTTATGGGTTCATTTTTAAGAATGAAAAAATAAAAACAACTGTGTTGCTTGCGACACAGGCTTATATAGTTGGAGGCGCAGTAGAAAGTGTTACAAAGTATTTATCTGGGCGAACACGGCCATCTTATTATTCGGATGGAACGGAACCTGAGCCCAAATTTTTAGGCCCCTTTTCCAAAACTGCCAGGACTTCCAGTGGCAAAGCTCTTTATAGTTCCTTTCCGTCAGGGCATACAACCGTTGCCTTTGCCGCTGCAACTGTTTTTGCTTTAGAATATAAAGACAAGCCCATAATTCCCATTATTGCATACAGTGTCGCCACTATGATTGGCCTTAGCAGAATTACGGAAAACAAACATTGGGCAACCGATGTTTTTGTAGGTGCAGCATTAGGATATTTAAGCGGTAGGCAAGTTGTAAATAACTATCACCGGTATTCGAAATTAAAAGCGCCGGGACAAAAGAAAAATACAGTAACATTTAATCTTCAATATTCACAGGGGCATCTAATGCCCGGGGTGATTTATACGTTCAATTGATTAATCTAATATGATGGTTAGCCATTTTTCAGGCATTGCATTTGTGTCAGATGAAATAATTATTGTTCCAGTGAGAGTACCATTAAATCCATCATATCATATTAAAATCAAAAAATAAATTCCTATGGATAACATGTTAAACAAAGTCCCGAAGGTTACTTTGTTCTTTTGGATAATAAAAGTGTTGGCAACAACCGTTGGCGAAACCGCTGCCGATTATTTAGCCGTAACGCTTAACCTTGGATTGACCATTACGTCATACATAATGGGTGGTATTTTATTAATAGTGCTCATATTTCAGTTCAGGGCAAAAAAATATATACCGGCAATTTATTGGGCGGCAGTAGTTTTATTAAGCATCGTTGGAACATTAATATCAGACAACCTGGTAGATAATCTCGGCGTGGCGTTGAGCACCACTTCAATAATTTTTGGTTCAGCGCTCATAGTAGTTTTTGTGTGGTGGTATTTAAGTGAGAGAACACTTTCTGTACATAAGATCAATACAACCAAAAGAGAATTTTTTTATTGGTCTGCCATTCTGTTTACATTTTCTTTAGGCACTTCTGCAGGTGATCTTATCTCTGAAAGTTCAGGCCTTGGCTATGCTTATGCTACATTGCTTTTTGCAGCAGCAATCGGGTTAATATTCCTGGCTTATAAATATTTAAAGATGAATTCTATTCTTGCATTTTGGTTAGCTTATATACTTACCCGGCCACTTGGAGCATCTTTAGGCGATCTGTTATCGCAGCCACTAAAGGCAGGAGGAATTGCGTTGGGCGCAACTATAACAAGTGTTATTTTCCTGGTTACGATAATCAGCCTGGTAACCTATTTAACAATCCATCGAAAAAATCCATCACTTGCAAATGAATGAGGACAAACTGTCTTGTTGTACTAACGTTACTAAACTTTGAAATGTGTATGGTAATGCTATCCACCCCATCTAAACGTAAAAGTTTTATATGGGCTCTCAAACATCTGCAAAGGTTGAAGAATTTTTTTGAAGATAATAACAACTTCTTTCAGGTGTTTTTCAACCACCTGACATTTAGGTTATTTCAGATTTGTCAGGTGTTTTACATACATCTTAATTTTATAATTTTTTAAAAAAACAAAAATGAATTTTAAAAAAATCTTACTCCCATTATTAATGGTTGCCTTCAGTATTTCTATTATTAGTTGCGCAAACAACAGTTCCGAAAAAAATGAAGGCACTGAGTCTAAGCAGCACGAAGCGATGGAATCAACAAGTACTGATACGGCATCATTACATAGCCCTGATACAGCTTCTATCCAAATACCTTCGCCGGGTGGCAAAATAGCTATAGATAAATTACCAACAGGAGTTAATGAATTTGTTACGAAAAACTATCCGGGCTATCAAATTAAAAGCGCTGCTTCCGATCCTCTTTGCCAGGGAGGCGATGCAATTGATTTGGCTATCACAAAAAGCGGAGCGCCCAACCTGTCGCTTATATTCAGGCCTAATGGACAATTTGTGCAGCAGGAAGAAGATGTATCATTAGCTACGGCCCCGCAAAAAATAAGCGATGCATTAAAAACGAAATATTCCGGGTATGCTGCAGATAAACAAATTGAAAAATTAATTCTTGCGGATAAGACAGTGCAATACCTCGTTGACCTCACGAAAGGGAAACTTTCAAAAGAAGTCATATTTAGTGCAGAAGGCAATGTGGCGTGTGAGGGTAAATAAAATCTTAAAAATCTCCGAATCCCAAATTGGGGCAGGGTTGATAACGGAGCGATATGTTTATAAAATTTGGATGACTTAAAGTAAATACAAGAGCAGTTCCCTTCGGTTGAAAAACAAATAAGTGTGGAATGGGATTTTATCAGCAATTTATAGAATGGGTAATTTATCATGGAGGATTGTATGTGGTAATCTTAATAATATTTGCTGAGACAGGTTTATTCGCAGGATTTTTTTTACCGGGGGATAGTTTATTATTTACCACCGGCATTTATATAAATGAGGTTGCTTCAAATTTCTTCCATGTTCATTATGACGCTTCCATGTTTTTTAATTTCCATTATGCACTTATATTATTATTTCTAGTTGTTGCATCATTTGCGGGTAACGTTGCTGGTTATTGGTTTGGATATAAAACAGGGCCTGTAATGTTTAAATGGAAAGATGGCTTGCTGTTTAAAAGAAGATATTTATCGAGGGCCAGGGAGTTTTACCATCATTATGGAAACGGAACAATATTTTTCGCTAAGTTTCTTCCAATCATAAGAACGTTCGCACCCCTTGTTGCAGGTATCGTACAAATGCCAAAAAAGAATTTCAGCCTTTATAACATTGCGGGAAGCATCTGCTGGGTTACATTAATGATTCTTGGCGGGCACTTTCTACAATCATGGATCGATAAAAAATATGGCTTTAGCCTGAAGGATCATTTGGGAATGATAACTATTATAATCGTATTAATTACAACGCTGCCTATTTTATATAAATTCATTTTCGGGAAAAAGAAGGAAACGTTAAAGCTGTAATTAAACAAGCAAAGCGATAGGTATTTGCCGGAGAAAGCCTGTTACGTCAGACTTTCCACAAATTCGGCGTATAGCTTTGTACAATAATTTAAAACAAATAAAAATGAAAAACATGAAAACATTAATGATGTTAGTATTCGCCGGAGGAATTACACTTTCCGCCTGCGCACAAAAAATGGATGCTTCAAAAGTTCCATCAGCAATAAAGACTTCTTTTGCAAAAGACTACCCCGGCATATCACCAAAATGGGAAAAAGAGGTCCCAAATTATGAAGCCAATTTTAAGATGAATGGTAAAACAATGTCTGCATTATATGATGCTAAAGGCGCCAGGCAGGAGTCAGAAACAGACATAAAAGTTGCGGATTTACCTGCTTCAGTAAAAGATTACATTGCCCAAAATTACAAAGGCGAAAAAATAAAAGAAGCCGCAATAATTACAAAAGCCAATGGCGAAGTTAATTATGAAGCTGAGGTAAAAGGGATGGATGTACTTTTTACGAAGGAGGGAAAGTTTATTAAGACAGCAAAAGATTAATTTGATAAAACCTGTCAAGGAAGGCTGTCCCAATTCCGGGACGGCTTTTTTTATAGCATAGCAATTTTTTAAATCAGAAATTCTAAAAGATTATACATGCTGATTGCCGAAATAAATAATCATGGAAAGTAAAAACGATACCCTGAATAAAGTCGCGAAGATCACCGTCTATTTCTGGATTATGAAAGTAGTGGCAACTACCTTAGGTGAAATGCTGGGCGATTTTTTTTCTATGACTTTAAACCTGGGCTATATTATAAGCCTGGCTATCACCGTTGCGTTCCTTTTAGTGGTGTTAATTATTCAATTAAAAGCTTCTACATTCCATGCTATTCGTTATTGGTTGGTTATCGTGGGAACCACCACCGTTGGTACGGAAATTTCCGATCTTATGGATAGAACGCTTGGGCTTGGTTATACATTAGGCTCGGCCATACTTTTGTTCTGCCTGCTTGTTACGTTATTCTTATGGCACAAAAAAGAAGGTGAAATAGAGGTCTATCCTGTTACCGAAAGGAGGATAGAAACGTTCTACTGGATCGCCATATTATTTTCTAACAGCCTTGGAACGGCGTTCGGAGATTATTTGACGGATGTAGCGGGATTAAGCTATTTAGCAGGAGCCGCAGTAACGGCAGGAGTAATTATCATAGTATTACTATTGCATTATTATACCAAACTAAACCGGATATTGCTCTTCTGGATCGCCTTCATATTTACCCGACCTTTCGGTGCGACATTTGGAGATTTACTGACAAAGCCATTAGCAAAAGGTGGTCTTAATTTTGGAAGAGGCATTGCTGCATTAATTGCTGCGGTGTTGTTATCTGTCATTATGTATTATTCAAGAAGGAAGGAGAAAGACAATCCTAACATAGTAGTAAAATAAAATATTTTAATCGCGACGGACTGCATTTAACTCTTGGAAAGTTTAAAACTTTCCAAAAGTTTATAAAAAATACTTCCCTGATTCAGGTCAGGCTTCCATATTTACGCCATCATAAATTTCTGAGATTAAAATTTTTTCATTAATGGCTTTAATGAATAGAAAGTCCTCAGCAGAATTATATTCTTCCAACTCCCAATGATCTTTTTCATTTAGCCTGAACACTTCGACATGCACACTTTCAGAATCTGCGAGTATATATTCCTTTAGCGATGGTATATCGCGATACAATTTAAACTTTTCACCACGGTCATAATTTCTTGTTGATTTGGAAAGTACCTCAATAATTATAGTGGGATTTAAAACATTGTAATCATCATTATTAAGCGTAATTACTTCGCCGCAAATAATAGAAATATCAGGATAGGTAAAAAAAGTGTTGCCCTGAATATGGATGCGAACATCGCGGCCATAGGGTTGACATTTTTTTCCCTTCAGTTTACCAAATAAAGTACCCAATAAATTTTTAGAAACTTTGTTGTGCGGCATTTTCGCACCAGGCATTTCAAATATCTCTCCCTGATAATATTCATGTTTTTCCATTGATGCATTTTCCATCCATAGATATTCTTCGATAGAAATTTTTTGGTTGCTGTATGCAACAGCAGGTTCTCTTGCTTCCATGAAATGGAATTACAAAATTTTTTCCTGGTCTTTAAACCTCCTGCGGTTTCGGCCATGCATATATCTTTTGAAAAGAGATTATAATTTTAAGCTTGCATGTATTGCAGAAAATTTGTACAAGATTGCTTCAGAATAAGAGTTGAGCTTTGTGTTACGTCCCGTTTTTTCCGTGCCTGATTTTTTTTAAACCCAACCATTTTAAATGGACTCAGCAACTATTAATATAAACGCAACTGATTTATTGGAACAACCTAAAGAATTAATACAAGCCCTGTATTAATGGGGACAGATACTCTCAAAGCAGGCTGTATGGGCAGTTCGCACCAAAGATGTTTGCTGTTTACATACAGTATTCCAAAAACAGGGAGGAGGCTGAAGAAATAATGCAGGAAGATTTGTACAGGTTTTTAAGTCGCTGCGCAACTTTAAATATGACGGTTCATTTGAAGGCTGGATGAGAAAAATCATGGCGTATTGTGCTATACAACGTTTCCAGTCATTACATAAAATTGATTGACGCTTTCTTTAGCTGCCGCAGGGAAATCTTTTTGTAAAAAATATTCTTATTCTTTCCTGCGTTATAAACACAGCTAAATTTCATGCATTGAAAAAAATCTACTTTTATTTAATAGTAAGCGTTTGCCTGAAGACTGTTTTGGCGCAGCCTCCTAAAGATGTTCCTGCCGACACTTTAGGATTAATACCTCAAAAAGAAAACGTGATAACTGCCGAGACAGTTTTAAAAATTGAAAACATAGGAACCAGCATCAATACCTCGCTGGCAGAGCTAAGACCAACTATTTCTGCAGATGGGAACTTATTATTTTTTATAAGGCAAAACGACCCCTATAATACTTCCTACCATTCTATTCCCAACTCACAGGATATTTGGTTTTCTGCAAGAGATACTTCTGGTAAATGGTGCAAAGCAGTGCATTTGGGAAAGCCGCTAAACACTACGGATTATAATGCTGTTTTTTGGATATCGCCTGATAATAACCGGTTGCTGATACGAAATGCTTTTGAAGATGGCGACTATATGGGCAATGGTGTAAGCTTGTGTTATCTCACTGAATACGGAAACTGGAGCAAGCCGGAAATGTTGAAAATAAGGAACTATGGAAAATACGACAGGGGCGCTCAATATGGTGCAAGCATGGCAAATGACGGGCAAACCTTATTGCTGTATATGTCGGAAGAGTATGGTAGCCATAATAATGATATTTATGTTTGTTTTTTATTAAAAGATGGTACGTGGAGCGAGCCAAAAAGCCTTGGTAAAAAAATAAATTTGCCTAAGTATAATGAAATGACCCCTTACCTCGCCTCGGATGGTGAGACATTATATTTTAGCAGCAACCGACCCGGCGGGCTTGGTGATAATGACATCTGGAGAGCAAAACGACTTGATGATAGCTGGACAAAATGGAGCGATCCGGTAAATCTGGGAAGCCCAATCAATACTCCTGACTGGGATGCTTTTTTTACTTTAGATGCAGGCGGCGAATATGCCTATATGACCACTGGCTTAGATACTTATGGTGCGAGTGACATCGTACGTATTAAGTTATTGGAGAAAGAAAAACCCAACCCTGTTGTGCTGGTAAGTGGAAGTGTGTACAATGCTAAAACCAAATTACCGCTAAGCGCTTCGCTTGTTTATGAAACGCTTCCCGATGGCGTAGCAGCGGGCAATGCCTTATCTAATTCATACGACGGGGCTTTTAAAATCGTACTGCCTTATAACCGGAATTATAGCATAAGAGCAACTGCCGATCATTACTTTGCCATATCTGAAAATCTCAATCTTGATTCATTAATTAAGGCAGGATATAAAGAGATTCATAAAGACCTTTACCTGGTTCCGATTGAAGTAGGACAGGTGATAAGACTTAATAATGTATTTTTTGATTTCGATAAATGGGACTTGCGCCCTGAATCTTATATTGAACTGAACAGGGTGGTGACATTACTTAATGAAAATACGGCTATTGAAATAGAGATGAGCGCACACACCGATAGCCGTGGAAGCGATGACTACAATTTTACTTTGAGCGACAACAGGGCGCGATCTGTTATGGAATATCTTATTTCAAAAGGAATAAACAGCAGCAGAATTACTTCTCACGGCTATGGTGAAACGAAACCCGTTGCTGCCAATGAAACCGATGAAGGAAGGCAGCTAAACAGAAGAGTCGAGTTTACCATATTAAAAAATTAATGAGATTGCGGAGGCTGTTAGCAATTTTTTGAAGGTTTGAAATAGAAGGAAATACGGCTATATCATGATGGTTCTAAAAAAAAATTATCGGGAAATAAATTATGAACAGAACGGCTCCAGTAAAAACCAATACCAGGATAAAATTTTGCATTTATTCAATCGCTTCTATAAGGCATGGTAAGTATTACATTAGTACCTTTTCCTACGGAGCTTATTAATTTAAATTCACTGTTGATAAGATTTGCCCTGTTGTGCATACTGCGAATGCCCAGACCGAAATCTTCAGATTTCTTTAGCTCTAATTGTTTGGCATCAAATCCAATACCATTATCAATTATGGTGAGTGAAAACACTCCGGGCTCAAACATTATTCTTACATCGATGGTCGTGGCTTTAGCATGCTTTATTATATTATGAAATACCTCCTGCACGATGCGAAATAATATTAATTCCTTTTGCTTTTCAAGGGAGCGGGGATTTCCATCTATCGTTAAATTTGTATCATAATTTCCCGCCTTTTTAAGTACATCCAGCTCGTGCTCTATTAAATTTATTAAGCCGGTATCCATCACATAATCTGTGTTGATGCTTCTCGATAAATCCCGAAGATCCTGGATAGCCTTGCTTATCAGCTCTCTTGATTCGTTTATTTTTTCATTTAATTTTTCTTTAGTGGCAGCGCTCATCGTGTTTATATTGAGCTTGACCAGGCTGAGCACCTGTCCCACATTATCATGCAATTCCAATGAGACATTTTTCAAAGTTTGCTCCTGAATTTCAAGTTGCGACTTAAGAAGTGTTTGCTGAAATTGCGTCTGTTGGGTTTGTTTTTCTTTCAAATAGTTGAAGTGTCTTCGCTGATTTATAAACAAAAAGGAAATGATGAATGCGAAGAGTATTAGTGTTATAATACTGCCTATAATTATAAATAGCTCTACATCGGTCACTTGGTAAACTTTGGGTTTGTCATTTGTTTCATTGAAATACCTGCCATAAACATAATACCCATTAGGTATTTGTACAAATAACTAAATCTATAATAAAACCTGGCTGTGTCCACATTGATCTTGAGTAAAAAATTTAAGAAACCATCTATAAATAAATTGCCAGTGAAATAAAGAAATACACCAATTACGATCCAGAAATACGGGTTTTTTTCGGCCCTGTTATCTATCTGGTATAAATTGATTTGCCGAAGATATAAAAGAGTGTATAAAATTATGCATAAACTTTCTATAGTTATGGCATAGCTGTTATTCACATTTATTTTTTGAACAAACAAACTTAAAATGATTGCTGTAATTAAGTAAACAGGAATGAGAAAATATAAAATCCGCCTCATTTTTTTTGCCAGGATCAGGCTTGCGAAAAATAAGGAATAGAGAAAAAATTCTACGGGATTGTAGATATGATATAGAAATAGATTATTGGGTAAATAGTCAAATATTGTTGAAGTGCTAATTTCAATCAATAAAGAAGATACAATAATAAATGTGAGAAATTTAAGCGGGAGTTCTATTTTGTTACGATACCATAGCAAGAGCAGCAGCGTCAGGTTTATACACAACAAAGTAATATAAACGAAACTGACATCTTCCATAGTTTGATGTAATTATTACCCCAGCTCTGCGCCTCTTCCGCATCCCGGAGGCCTTCTGCAGTCAACAGTTAAAAAAACCGGTTTAGGAGCAACGTCATTATTATCAGGGAGTATATCCTCATAATAATAATCCCTTTCACCGGAATCACCACCCTTTCCGTTATCAACATATACCTTCCTGGCCGGAATTATAAGTACTTCGTAATCATTCAAGTTTTTGTCGGCTGATTTTTTGCCGAGGTAAATGCGGGCCGCTGCCAGCTCACTTCCGTTGTGCCTAATAAAATATTTTAAAAGTTTAATATTTACTGGTATTGAATTAAAGAAAACTTCCTCCGGTATGTGGAATTGTTCAACCATCACTTCTTTGTAATTCGCGACACTTTTTTTAAGTTCGTCGATTTCTTTTTCAAATTTACAATTTACCTGATAATCCCCTTTCTCCGGTTCATTACCTAAAGATTCTAATTCATTTGCTGTTTCATTATTTAATTGGTACATCATGTGAAAAAATTTTAAAGATTATAATAATTTTTTATTAAAGCTAAACATCCCTTTTAGCATTTGCAACTGGATTTCAAAAAAGGGTGATTTCTTTTTGGATATACCGTTAAAACACGGGGAACAGGAAGGCTGACTCCAGGGACGCTTTATATTTGAATAATCAGGTTACTACCGTCAATTAATGTCTGAAGATGTTGCAAAGGCCTTTCTGCCGGGCCTTTTAACACATTACCATCTTTATCAAACTGGCTTCCGTGAAGACTGCAGTTATAGCCATTGCCCGTTGTCGTTAGTTGGTTTTGCTGGTGCGGACACAGAAGCAAAAGGGCATCATAACTGTTGTCCTCTTTTTTACGAACAGCCATATCATAAAACATATTTTTTGGGCGAACGATTAGAAAGGAAGATTTATCAAAAAGGCTTAGAGGTACACTCACTTTTTTATCAGCAACATCTGTTTTAAAAATAGTAAATGCAGCAGGGCTGCAACCCGGAAGTTGGGCAGCGATAAATCCTGCAGCGCCCAACAGGCATATATTACAAGTCGATCTTATAAAATCTCTGCGCTCCATTGTTGAATAGTTTATGAAACGTTTTTCCAAATACTTTTTTAATTTTTTTATTTTTGATTCAACATTTTTTAATCTCCATTTTAAAATGAATAACCAATACCAATATTTAAGAATTGATTATTTTGTTTATAAGGCAATGCATTAGGCGAAGGATTATTAACAAGATCCGGGTTCTCTTTTCCCGTATGTAAAATTCTTATATCAGCTTTCAGCACGACGTTTGGAATGGGCAAATAACTGAAGCCTGCAATGATATGCATTTGCATTTCGGTGCCATCATAAACGGCTTTAGGCGGTGCAGGAATACTTGAATTTAAATTCAGGATTTCTGCACGTGCAAACGTGATGAACTGTTGAGTTGTTTC